>JAUHZW010000233.1 GCA_030425745.1 Actinomycetes bacterium | reverse complement strand
CGTTGTTGAACGACAGCGACAGCGTGCAGATGGCGCCGGAAGGCGTCATCATGCCGATGCTCATGTCCATGGCGATGCCCAGCTCCGGATGCATGGGTCCCTGCAGGGCATAGACCTCGGAGGCGATCTCGCCGGTCTGGTACTGGAACAGGTCGACGGTGTGACAGGCATGGTGCCAGAGCAGGTGATCGGTCCAGCTGCGCGGCTGGCCGAGGGCGTTGAGATTCTCGCGCCGGAAGAAGAAGGTCTGCACGTCCATCTGCTGGATGTTGAGCTCGGCGGCGGCGATGCGCTGGCGCACCCACTGGTGGGAGGGATTGAAGCGCCGCGTATGACCGACCATGGCCACCTTGCCGGTGCGTCGCTGGGTCTCCACCAGGGCCTCGGCGTCGGCCAGGTTGTCGGCCATGGGGATTTCCACCAGCACGTGCTTGCCGTGGTTCATCACCTCCTGCGCCTGGCGCGCATGCATGGGCGTGGGGGTGGTGAGGATGGCCGCCTCCACGCCGTCCCGGGAAAGACCCTCGGCGAGATCCAGGGTGTGGTGCGGTATGCCGCGTTCGCGGGCGACCTTCTCGGTGGCCTCGGCCACGCCGCCGACGATGGAAACGACTTCCACCTCCTCGATGTTGGCCAGGGCGTCGAGGTGCTTGTTGGCGAAGGCACCCTCGCCCACCATGCAGATCTTCATCACTTTGCTCCGGGAAAGAAAAAAGGTTTGCGCTAGCGGTTCTCGAGCACCACCAGGCCGTAGCCGGTATTGGACGCGGGCACGTGGTAGAAGCGGTACACCGGCTCCACCTTCGCATTCAGCGCGCCGCGCATGATCAGCCACATGATCAGCTCGATGCCCTCCGAGCCGGCCTCGCGCATGTACTCGGTATGGCTGATCCGGGTCAGCCCTTCGGGATCGGCCACCAGGCGGTCGAGGAAGTCGTTGTCGAACTGCGCGTTGACCAGCCCGGCGCGCTCGCCCTGGAACCGCACGGCGTCGGTCGGCAGCTCGGCCACGGTGTGGTCGGGCACGAGGCCCTCGGCCCGTGCCTGCTGATACTCGCGGAAGGAGGTCACGTGCGCTCCTGCTCGGCCGACTCGTGTCCAGAGAGGCCCGCCAGTGACTGCGGGTCGCCCGGGGCGTCGAGGTTGCGCTCCCGCCTGCGGATCACGCCGTCGACGATGCGGGAGAGCAGCATGTCCGCACCCACTCCCTGGCGTCGCACGGAATCCAGAGCCTCGCCGGCCACGCCGCTGGTGGAGTCCCGGATGATCTGCGGAAGGTCGATCTCGTCGATGACGTAGTCGGCGATCGCCACGATCGGCACGCGATCGACGACAGCGTCGATGTCCGCCGCACCCACGATCGCGTCGATGTCCACCCGGTCCAGCACCAGGGTCGTCAGATCCATCTCATCCAGGGTGGAGTTGACGACCCGCGCGAGATCGACCCGATCGATGACGAGATCGGTGAGGTCGAGCCGCGCCACGACCGCGTCAGCGATGGCCGGCACGACGCGGTCCAGCGCAGCATTCACCGAGGAGGTGACTGTCTGCTCGACCAGCGACACCATCGTGGTGGCCGTGTACGTGGCCAGGCCGATGCTGCTGGTCAGGATCTCGCGCAGCGCGTCGGCCGGGCTCGGTGGTGCGGGCGACGCGGGCCGCGTGACGAGGATGACCTCGGCCGTCTCGTCTCCGACGCCCCCCTCGGCCCCGACTCCCCTGCCCGTCATGCGTGTCCCTCGATCAGGCCGCGATCAGGCCTCGACCCGCATGGGCCCGGTCTTGGCCTCGGGGAAGTAGTCCTGGCCGATGCCGCTGCTGCGCTTGGGCACCATGACCGAGCGGAACCACGACACGATCTCGTCGCCGTCCTGGTTCAGCCCGCGGGTCTTCATGCGGATGATGCCCATCTCCGGCCGCGAGGAGCTCTCCCGCTTCTCCAGACAGATGCTCTCGGCGTAGATGGTGTCGCCGATGTAGACCGGGTGGGTGAGCTTGATGTCCGTCCAGCCGAGGTTGGCCACCGCGTTCTGACTCATGTCGATGACCGACAGGCCGAGCACGAGCGCCACCGTCAGGCCCGAGTTGACGATGATGCGTCCCTGCGTGATCGGGTTCGACTGGGCGAGGTCGGCGTTGAAGTGGTTCTGGTTCGTGTTGCAGGTCAGGAGGGTGAACCAGGTGGAGTCCGCCTCGCTGATCGTGCGACCGAACGGGTGCTGGTACACCGTGCCGACCTCGAAGTCATCGAAGAAGCGGCCGAGCTGGGCAGGGACGACAGGGGCAGCGGTCTCATCGCTCATAGCGGCATCCTGCCGGAATCCCCGAAGACCCGAAAGCCCGGGGCTGACGAGAACGCCCCGGGAGCAGCGGAGCGACGGAGAAGGGTCGGAGTTACTGGCCGTCCTCGGAGCGACGACGCCAGCGGTCCTCCATGCGGTCCATGAAGCCGGAAGAGCCCTGGCCACCGGCGGCATCCGCGGATCCACCGGCGCCGGGTGCCTGGGGTCCCTCAGCTGCAGCCTCCTCGGCTGCGGCGGGCCCGGCACGGAACGCGGAGTACACCAGAACGCAGCCGATGAGCATGGCGACGAAACCGACGACACCGAGGGCGATGATCGTGGTGGCCACACCGGCGATGAGGAGGCCAAGGCCGGCAAGCACCGCGAGGACACCGAGGGCGGCGTGACCACGCGAGGCGCGGGTGCCCCGGCTGGAACGCAGGCTGGAGGCGAACTTGGGATCCTCGGCGTAGAGGGCGCGCTCCATCTGCTCGAGCAGACGCTGCTCGTGCTCTGACAGCGGCATGGCACTCCCCTTCCTGCTGCCGGAAGCTCGTTCCCTCGGACGGTTACGGGCTGCTCCGACGATCGCCTGTGTCAAGGATAGGCACGGATGGGCTTTCGCGAAAGCCGTACCCCCTCTTTGTTCGGTCAGGTGTCCTGCCGGTTGTTCGGTCAGGCTTCATCGGAAGGGCCGGACACCAGTCGGCCCGGTCGGACCGCATCGGCACCGAAGCGGGCCCGGAGGGCATCGACGGCGACCTCGGCGTCACGGCGCCCGTCACCCTCCTCGCCGAGCAGCAGCTGCCGCGGTGCCTCCTGCGCCGAGACCAGACCCTCCGTGCGCACGCCGACCAGCCTGATCCGGACCCGCTCGAGGCCGAGTGCCTCGTACAGATGTCGGGCGGTGTCGTAGATCTCCCGACCCACATCGGTGGGGTGGGACAGGGTGCGCGACCGGGTGATCGTGGTGAAGTCCGCGAAGCGCACCTTGATCGACACCGTGCGACCGGCCAGCCCAGCGCGCCGCAGGCGTGCCGCGACCTGATCGGAGAGCTTCAGCAGGTGGGCGTGGACGACTGCCGGATCATCCACGTCGTG
>JAUHZW010000232.1 GCA_030425745.1 Actinomycetes bacterium | reverse complement strand
CCTGCGCAGCAGCGGCGTGCACGGGAGCCGAGGCCACGCGGCGCTCCAACTGGTCCAGGCGCGCTCGCATGGCCGCCTCGTCGGTGTCCGCGGCCGGGAGCAGCAGGCGCGCGGCCATGAGCTCCAGATGCAGGCGCGGGGCCGTCGCGCCCTTGAGGTCGCTCAGCGCATCGGAGGTCACGTCCGCTGCTCGCGTGAGCTCGGCGAGCCCGAACCGCCCGGACTGCTCGATCTCCGCGGCGAGCTGATCCTCGGGAGCCTCGATGAGCCCGAGCTCCTCCGCATTCGGAACCGACTGCAGGACGATCAGGTCACGGAAGCGCTCCAGCAGGTCGGTGACGAACCGGCGAGGATCGTGCCCGGCATCGATCACGCGGTCGATGACCGTGAACATCGCGGCACCGTCGTGGTCGGCGAGGGCCGCGACCGTGTCGTCGAGCAGCGCGGCATCGGTCATGCCCAACTGCGAGACGGCCTCGGCATAGGTGACGCCTTCGGGACCGGCACCCGACATGACCTGGCCGAGCACGGAGAGGCTGTCGCGCACGCTGCCGGCACCGGCACGGGCCACGAGAGCGAGCGCCGCGGGCTCATAGGGCATGCCCTCCTTGTCACACACTGACGCGAGGTGCTGCTGCAGGCCCTTGTTGGGCACGAGCCGGAACGTGTAGTTGTGCGTGCGCGACCGGATCGTCGGCAGCACCTTCTCGGCTTCAGTGGTGGCGAAGATGAAGCGCACGTGCTCCGGCGGCTCCTCGACGAGCTTGAGGAGGGCGTTGAAGCCTGCTGTCGTGACCATGTGGGCCTCATCGATGATGTAGACCTTGTAGCGCGAGGCGGCGGGGGCGAACATGGCCCGCTCGCGGAGTTCACGGGTGTCATCGACACCCCCGTGGCTCGCGGCATCGAGCTCGATCACATCGATGGACCCCGGGCCGTTGGGAGCGAGGTCGACGCAGGACTGGCACTCCCCGCACGGATCGGGCGTGGGGCCCTGCTCGCAGTTCAGGGAACGGGCGAGGATGCGGGCCGTCGAGGTCTTGCCGCAGCCGCGGGGGCCGGAGAAGAGGTAGGCGTGGTGGACGCGATCGTTCTCGAGGGCGCGACGCAGCGGGCCGGTGACGTGCTCCTGCCCCACGACCTCATCGAGGCTCGCGGGCCGGTACGTGCGATACAGCGCCATGGACACGAGATGCACCCTAGTGGCCCGGGCTGACGCGCATCGCTCAACGAAGGGACCCCCCGCACACCCGCCAGAGCACGCTTATCCTTGCTGCCTTCCGGCCCTGGGGAGGTTCACGCGATGACGCCGCACGAGGGGTCGGCCACCACTGTACGCGGTCGGGGCCAGACCGATGTGACGGGCCACGGGCCGGGCAGATAGCCTCCTCCGCGGAGGATTCGCCTAGTGGCCTAGGGCGCACGCTTGGAAAGCGTGTTGGGAGCAATCCCTCAGGGGTTCGAATCCCCTATCCTCCGCCAGTCTCGTCAGGGCGGCCTTCGGGCCGCCCTGACGTGCTTGTACCCTCTTCCGCGGTGGCGTGTCCGAGCGGCCAAAGGAGCGCGCCTCGAAAGCGCGTGTGGGGGCAACCTCACCGTGGGTTCAAATCCCACCGCCACCGCCATTGCTGAAGGGGCATCCCGCAGGGGTGTCCCTTCAGCAATTCTGGAGACGCGACGGGTCCCACCGCCACCGGATCGCTACGGCGCGTGGGTCTGGCAGGTGGGCGGCCTCTCCCGGTTCATGCACTTCAGGCAGGTGCCGTTGAGCAGCTCGCCCATGCCCATGAGCTCGGCGCCGCACGTCTGGCAGTGACGATCGTCCACGGGTCTATCCGATCACGGCCCGCACCGGGACTGCAGTGCCGGCCTGCGTCAGCGACGGTACGGATACGCGTCCCGCTGGGTTCCGACCGACTCCAGATAGACCGTCGACCCCTCAGGCACGACGAACTCCGTGACCCCGCGATCGTCCTTCGCGTGCGGGCTCCAGTCGTACGTGTAGCCCAGGCGCGTCCATGGGAATCCGTAGCAGTTGCCGTCGGCGACCGTGAGGTCATCTCGATCGCATGACATGCGAGGCATGGGGGTGCCGTGCCGCGGCATGCGCCACGAGTACATGCCCTGACCGAACAGGAACGGCGCCCAGTCGGTGCCGCCGGCGATCGTGTTGACCATGAGCTGTGGGCACGACGAAACCATCACGTCGACGTTGGTGCAGGGGCGGACGAGATCCGTCGGCTTCACCCAGAACCGCGACAGGACACTGGTGTCGACGTCCGGCGGCATGCCCAGGACCTGCTGGAAGGTCAGGCCGAGTTCGTCGACGTCCATCCGCGAGCAGCCGTACTCCGTGCAGACCTCGTCCATCTCCCCAGGCACCGCGATCCAGATGTCACTGCCGGCCGGGAAGGCCTCGCCTGGGGCAACGGTGGACACGGCCTGTGAATCGATCGTCTGCACGAGCAGGTACTGCTCCCCGTCGATCGTCCGCCACTGCGTCCGCGGGTCGGCCGGGGTCGGGACCAGCAGATCCGTGACGACCTCCCCCGGTCGACTGACGGCAGCGTCCTCGATCGCATCGCCGTACGCCTGCCACAGTTCACGCGACACCGGCGGGGTGTCCTCGGCCAGCGCAGGAGCCGTGCCGATCAGGGGAAGGGCGAGCAGGGCTGCGGAGATCGCGGCGATTCTCATCCCGGCAGGCTAGCCATCGCAGGCGTTGGACCCGTCGTCCATGCCTGATCAGGCGTAGCGTGATCACTGAGTCCGTCACCGAGGAGCCGGCATGAGACGCGTTGCCCTGCTGACCATCCCCATCGCCGTGCTTGCCGGCGCGCTTGCGGCCTGCTCGTCGGACAGCGCGTCCACGGGCGACGCATCAACCGACGCCGCCACATCGGTGGGCGGCACTGCCGTGTGCGACGAGGCGACGCTGACCACAGCCGTGGAGGATCTCGTGGCCTCCGAACCGGACTCCGGGGAGTTCCAGTCCCTCGACGGGTACGAGTGCGCTGACGGCTGGGCCGTCACCTTCCCGACCGTGGGCGCGGGAGATGAGGGCTACACCTACACGCAGGTGTTCCAGGCCGAGGGGCAGTTCTGGGTGCCGATCACCGACCGGAACACGGTCTGCGGCACCACCGATGTCGAGGACCCGGCCGCCTATCCATCCGACTCGCAGGTGCCGGAGTCGATCTGGCAGTCCGCGTGCAACACGAACTGAGCGACGACGGGCCGAGTGTCGTCCTCGGCCCGCGCTACGCCGCAGCGGTGGAGTACGCCTCACGCATGCACGCCGATCAGGAGCGCAAGGGCAGCACGATCCCCTACATCTGCCACCCGCTGGCCGTCTCCGCACTCGTTCTCGAGGCCGGTGGCGACGAGGGCCTCGCG
>JAUHZW010000231.1 GCA_030425745.1 Actinomycetes bacterium | reverse complement strand
CACGGGCAGTGTGGGGCTTCTGCAGCAACTGGTCCAGATCACCAGCGGTCCCGGCGACGGCGTCATGTTCGCGTGGCGTTCCTTCGAGGCGTACCCGATCGTCACCCAGATCGCCGGGGCCACCGCCCAGACCGTCCCGCTGGATGCCGACGACCGCCACGACCTGGATGCCATGCTCGCGGCGATCGACGACACCACGCGTCTCGTGCTCGTGTGCAATCCGAACAACCCGACCAGCACAGCGGTCGATCGCGGTGCCCTGGACCGATTCCTGGCGCAGGTGCCGTCGGACGTCCTCGTGGTCATCGACGAGGCCTACCGCGAGTTCGTCGATGCCGAACGCATCCCCGATGGGCTCGACTACTACCGGCAGTATGAGAACGTCGCCGTGCTGCGCACGTTCTCCAAGGCCTACGGCCTCGCGGCCCTTCGCGTCGGGTTCTGTGTGGCTCACGAGCCCGTCGCGGAGGCCCTGCGCAAGGTCCAGGTGCCCTTCGGTGTCTCGACCATCGCGCAGGCCGCGGCCATCGCCTCCCTCGATGCCGAGGATGAGTTGCTGGCGCGCTGCTCGACGATCGCCGAGCAGCGGGTCGGGCTGGAGCAGGGCCTGCGCGAGGTGGGCCTGACTCCGGCGGATTCCGAGGCGAACTTCCTGTGGCTGCGGCTCGGAGGTGAGACCGAGTCCTTCGCTGCCCTGTGCGGGGAGGAGGGGCTGAGCATCCGCCCCTTCCCGGGTGAGGGCGTCCGCATCACGGTCGGCGAGCCCGAGGGCAATGCCCGGCTGTTGGAGGTGGCCGGCGACTGGGTCGCGCGTCGTTCCTGAGCAGAGCCGCTGCGTCGGAGGTCATCCGTGACAGGATGATGGCGTGGTCGAGCGCAGGCAGCCGGAACCCGATCCGGGGGACAACGTCATCTCGCTGCGTCGCCGTCGCACCTCGGGGTTGCTCCGGGAGTGGCCGATCACGATCGTCCTGATCGGTGTCGCCGTGGCCATGGTGTTCATCGCACTGGACTCCTTCCGACGAGGATCGGTGGTGCTCTCCGCCAGCGTGCTGCTCGCCGCCTTCCTGCGGCTGCTTCTCCCCGACGCGGATGCCGGGATGCTGGCCGTCCGCACGAAGAAGGTTGACGTCATCACCCTCGGCCTGTTGGGCATCGGCGTCACGATCTTCACCTTCTGGGTTCCGCCCCCGAGCTGAGTCGGACACGCGCATGACGAGGGCAACATGGACACCCGACCCGGACGCGGCCGCGCAGACGCGCATCGCACGATTCCGCGACGCCGCATCCTCCATCGCGGGGCGAGACTTCACGGACACCTCGGACCTGCATGAGTGGTCCATCGCTGACCCGGACTCCTTCTGGTCCCTCGTGTGGGATGACTTCAGCGTCGTGGGGGAGAAGGGCTCGGTCGCCTCTGTCCCGACGACCCTGCCCGAGGCCGTCTTCTTCCCCGAGGCTCGCATCAACCTTGCCGAGAACCTGCTCGCCCCGTGGCTGGACTCTGACGACGTGGCGGTGCTCTGCATCGGGGAGGCCGACAGCGATCTGACGGTCCAAGAGGAGGTGACGGGCCGGGAGTTGGTGCGCCGCGTCGCGTCCTTTGCCGCTGGCCTGCGCGAGCACGGTGTGCGGCCGGGAGACCGGGTCGGGCTGATCCTTCCGGTGGGCTCGGATGCCCTCGTGTGCACGCTCGGGGCGCTCGCCGTCGGCGCCGTCGTCAGCAGCGTCTCGCCGGAGTTCGGTGCCCCGTCCGTGATCGACCGGTTCGGCCAACTCGAGCCGACCGTCCTGGCCGTGGCGACGTCGTACCGATGGAACGGCCGGGAGTTCCATCGCGCGGACAACCTGGCGGAGGTGATCCGCGGGCTGCCGTCACTGAGATGGGTGCTGGTGTCAGGAGCGGATCCGGACGGTGCCATCGGCGCCGCGGCGCCCGCGGAATGCCGGGTGAGCCCTCTCGGCGTCGAACTCGAGCGGTCGGTGGCACAGGAGTTCGAGCGCCTGCCCTTCGATCATCCGGCCTACGTCCTGTTCTCCTCCGGCACGACCGGCAAGCCCAAGTGCCTCATCCACCGGGGCGGAGGCGTGCTGCTCAAGCACATCGTCGAGGTGGGTCTGCACGCCGACGTCGGGCCGGGAGATCGACTCCTGTTCTATACGACGACCTCGTGGATGATGTGGAACTGGGAGATCTCCGGGCTGGCCGTGGGCGCGACGCTCGTGCTGCTCGACGGTGCTCCCGCCTACCCGGGGCCGACCGCCGTGTTCGATGCCGGGCGGCTCGCGGGGGCCACGCACGTCGGGCTCGGGGCGCGGCTGCTGGACCACATGCGCGCGGAGGGCTCGGACCTGTCTGCCTACTCGTCGGACGAACCGCTGCGGCAGGTGATGGTGACCGGTTCGCCCCTGTCGGTGCCCACCGCCGAGTGGATGGCGGAGCAGTTCGGGCCGTCGGTGATGATCAACCCGATCTCGGGAGGGACGGATCTCGTCGGCGTGTTCGTCGGTGGGGATCCGACCCGTCCGTTCCACGCCGGTGAGATGGCGGGGCCGACTCTGGGCACGGACGTGGATGTCTACGCCGATGCCGGTGTCCGAGCCGAGGTGGGTGCGGCGGGGGAACTCGTGTGCCTGCAGCCCTTCCCGACCGTCCCCGTCGGCATCTGGGGCGATGCCACCGGAGAGCGCCTCCGGGCGACCTACTTCGACACGTGGCCGGGGGTATGGGTGCACGGGGATCGGGCGGTGCGGACCGAGCACGGGGGCGTCGCGATCCTCGGGCGGTCGGACGCCACCTTGAACGTCGGCGGGGTGCGGATCGGCACGGCCGAGATCTACGCGGCGCTGGCCGATCATCCGGCCGTCGTCGACTCGCTGGCCTTCGGTCAGGAGTGGGAGGGCGACACCCGGATCGTCCTGCTCGTGATGCCCTCGCCCGGTGCGGACCTTGATCAGGAGACTCAGACCTCGATCCGGTCGGCCATCCGAGCTGCCTGCTCCCCCCGGCACGTGCCGGCCCTGATCGTCGCCGTGCCGGACCTGCCGCGCACGCAGACGGGAAAGATCTCCGAGATCGCCGCGCGTGAGGCGGTGCACGGCCGCCCCGTCAAGGGACTCGGGGCCCTCGCGAACCCCGAGTCGCTCGATGCGATCGTCGCGGCTATCGCCGGCTGAAGAACTCCTTGCCCTTGGTCCCATAGAGGATCCACAGGATCACGAGCTTGATGATGATCGAGACGACCACGGCGATGGTGTTGACGCCCACGAAGAGGTCGATGACGCTCGCGATCAGCGCGAGCACTGTGATGATGCCCACGACCAGCCGCGCGCCCGGGCTGCCGTTGAAGATCCCCTTCGCCACAAGGGCGTAGATGAGCCCGAAGACCATGAGCACGACGGTCGTGATGAGCAGTGCG
>JAUHZW010000230.1 GCA_030425745.1 Actinomycetes bacterium | reverse complement strand
TGGGCCTTCTACATCCTCACGCCGCCGGCGGAGGAGTGGCAGTCGCTGCTCAACCAGTACCTCGGCTGGATCCCGATCTTCCAGAACGAATCGGGCAACTTCAACGGAACGCCGTTCATCGCCGGCCTCGTGCTCGCGATCATGATGATCCCGATCATCACCTCGGTCTCGCGTGAGGTCCTCGGCCGCACCCCGCCAGACCTCATCAACGCAGCGGAGGCGCTGGGCTGCTCCCGCTGGACGATGCTGCGATTCGTCGCTCTGCCCTACGGGCGCGGGGGCATCGTCGGTGGGATCATGCTGGGCCTCGGCCGTGCTCTCGGTGAGACCATCGCCATCTTCTTCGTCCTGAAGCTCGTCTTCGAGATCAACTGGTACCACATCATCGAGTCCGGCGGCGGCTCCGTCGCGACGCTCATCGTGGCCAGCTTCGGTGAGGTCTCCGGCCCCTACGAGCTCAACCTGCTGCTCGCCGCCGGCTTCTTCCTCTTCCTCGGCACGCTCGGCGTCAACATGATCGCCAACCTCATCGTCAACCGCACCGGGAAGATCCAGCGATGACCACAGTCCTCGACCGCTCCTCTCTGGACCAGTACAAGGACCAGCAGCCGCAGCGCCCATGGCGCAAGCGGCCGGTGAAGCTCGACCTGTCGATCATCCTCGCCACCGTCATACCGGCTGCCGTCATCGCTGGGATCTACGCGACGACCGACATTCCCGGCGCAGTCGTGATGGTGGCGATGTACCTGCCGCTGCAGCTGATCGCCGCTGCGGTCGCAGCCTTCGCCACGCGAGGCAAGCGGGGGGTCGCCGACTCCTTCCTGATCGTGAGCGCCATCGGGGCGACGATCTTCAGCTTCGTGATCCTGCTGTCGCTCCTCGGCTCCCTCGTCGTCCGGGGCATCGAGGCGCTGTGGGGTCCGGAGGGCTTCCGCTCGTCCTTCCTCTTCCAGAACAACGTCTACATCAACCCGAGCACGCCGCTGGAGTACGGCGGTCTCGGCCACGCGGTTCTGGGCACGCTGATCATCGTGGGCATCTCCGCCCTCATCGCGGTGCCGATCGGCATCGCAACCGCGGTCTACATCACCGAGGTGCGCGGGCGCGCCGTTCCCTATGTCCGCTTCTTCGTGCAGTCGATGAGCGGTGTGCCCTCGATCGTGGCCGGCCTGTTCATCCTGACCGTGCTCATCGTGACCGGTGCTATCGGGCAGAGCGCGTTCGCCGGAGCCCTCGCCTACGCGATCCTCATGCTCCCGACTGTGGCCCGGACAGCCGAAGAGGTCCTCCGCCTCATCCCGGACGACCTGCGCACCGGAGCGCTCGCCCTGGGATCCACCCGGGCCCGAGTGGTCATGAAGGTCGTCCTCCCGGCTGCGAAGACCGGCATCATCACCGCGATCATCCTCGGTATCGCTCGAGTCATCGGCGAGACGGCTCCGCTGCTGCTGACCTCCCTGAAGAGTGATCAGACGGTGCTCAACCCGTTCAGCGATCCGATCGCCGCCCTGCCCACCTACATCTTCGACAATGTCGCGCTGCCGTACCCGGGTGCCGTCACCCGTGCCTGGGGCGCGGCGCTCGTCCTCATGCTGCTCGTTCTCGTCCTGTTCACCATCGCCCGCATCATCGGCCGCGATCGCGTCGGTCGTCGTTAGGAGATCACCATGTCGAATTCTGGCGTCGAGGCAACCCTGCAGACCCTGGAGAACCAGGTGGAACAGCCAGCCGAGCAGGGGCCGGTGGAGCTTGCTGCCGAGAACATGAGTGTCTGGTTCGGCAAGCGCAAGGTGCTCGAGGGCATCAACATCGATTTCCCGAAGAACAGCGTCACGGCTCTCATCGGGCCGTCGGGGTGCGGCAAGTCGACCTTCATCCGCACCCTGAACCGCCTGCACGAGCTCATCCCGGGCGCTGCGCTGGCGGGTCGGGTCATGTACGAGGGCCAGGACATCTACGAGAAGGACGTTGACCCCGTCCAGATCCGCCTGAAGATCGGCATGGTGTTCCAGAAGCCGAACCCGTTCCCGAGCATGACGATCCGCGGCAACGTGCTGTCGGGTCTGAAACTCTCGGGCATGAAGCGCGACAACCACGACCAGATCGTCGAGGAGACACTCACTGCGGCCGGCCTGTGGAACGAGGTCAAGGATCGCCTGAACGCGACCGCGGGTGAGCTCTCCGGCGGCCAGCAGCAGCGCCTGGTCATCGCGCGGGCACTGGCGGTTCAGCCGCACGTGCTGCTCATGGACGAGCCCTGCTCGGCTCTCGACCCGGCATCGACTCTGAAGATCGAGGAGACGATCCGTGAGCTGTCCAAGGACATCACGATCGTGATCGTCACCCACAACATGCAGCAGGCCGTGCGTGTCTCGGACTACACGGCCTTCTTCCTCGCCGCGGAGAATGAGCCCGGCTATGTCATCGAGCAGGGTCCGACCACGGAGATCTTCGGAGATCCGCAGGACCAGCGCACCCGCGACTACGTCAACGGCCGGTTCGGTTAACGAGCCGTTCACCCGGCAACCCAGAGTTCACCTGACTGTCGCGCAGACGCTGCTCAGGTGACCGCTAGGGGTCAGGAACGGCTCCTAACTTCTCGTTTGTCAGCAAGTCCCGTATCTAAGGAGATTCCTGTGCGACGTCTGATCGCAGCTCTCACCGGTACCGCCATCGCGGCCAGCACGGTCGCCCTCGCGGTTCCCGCCAACGCAGCCGAGACCATCCCCGGCGGTGGCGCCTCGTTCCCCTACGTCTTCATCTCGCAGTGCCTCTCGGACTTCAACGCGTCCCAGAAGAACTTCAACATCGAGTACACCTCGACCGGCTCCGGCACCGGCAAGGGCAACTTCGCGAAGGGCACCTTCGTCTACGCCCAGACCGACTCCGCCTTCTCCAAGGGCACCGAGCCGAAGTTCGGCTGGGAGTACATCCCGAACATCGGCGGCGGTGTCGTCCTGCCGATCAACCTGAAGAACAAGACGAACGGTCGCAGCCTGGGCTCCTCGATCCAGCTGAAGCAGAGCACCGTCGCCAAGATCTTCGGCGGCAAGATCACTCGCTGGAACGATCGCGAGATCCTCGCCTCCAACCCGCGTATCGCCAAGGCGATCCCGAGCACCCCGATCACCGTGGTCTACCGCGCCGACAAGTCCGGCACGACCAACAACTTCCTGCAGTACCTGAACGCGTGGGCGCCGTCGATCTTCGGCGATGTCGAGGACACCATGTCCACCGCGTTCCCCGGCGGCAAGCCCCCGTCAAACTCCGTGTCCGGTAACAAGAACTCCGGTGTGATGTCGCAGGTCATCAAGAAGGAGGGTTCGATCGGCTACGTCGACCTCGGTGACGCCAAGGGCTACCCCTCGGCTCGCATCCAGAACGCTATGGGTGAGTTCGTGGCCCCGTCGTCCGCGTCCATCGGCCG
>JAUHZW010000229.1 GCA_030425745.1 Actinomycetes bacterium | reverse complement strand
CCGCGCAACAGTTGGCCGTCGGAATCGAGAATGTCCTCGCCGAATTCCTCCGCAAGCCGGGCCAGCACGGGTGAACCGGGCTCGACGATGCGACGGGCAATACCGTCGGCATCAACCACCACCGCGCCGTGCTCAGCGAGCATGGCTGCCACAGTGGACTTGCCCGAGCCGATTCCCCCGGTCAGCCCGACGCGCACCGGGCTCGCTACTCGCCGGTGAGCTTGTCGCGAAGCGCCTGCAGTGCCTCATCCGAGGCAAGGGAGCCTTCGTCCTCACCGGCGTCAGAGGAGTAACTGGTCGCGTCACCGGACTCGATGGCAGCGGCCTGATCGGCTTCCTGCGCATCGGCCATCTGCTTGCGATGGGCTTCCCAGCGGGCGTGGGCATCGGCGTACTCCTGCTCCCACGCTGTCCGCTGATCTTCGAAGCCGGACTTCCACTCGCCGGTCTCGGGATCGAAGCCATCCGGTCCGATGTAGTTGCCAGCCTCATCGAAGGCCGGAGCCATGCCGTACAGGTACGGATCGAACTCCTCAGAGGCCTGGGTGTCAGCCGAATCGTTCGCCTGCTTGAGCGAAAGCGAAATCCGACGACGCTCGAGATCGATGTCGATCACCTTCACGAATAGCTCGTCGCCAACCTGGACGATCTGCTCGGGCAGTTCGATGTGCCGCTCGGCGAGTTCGGAGATGTGCACCAGACCCTCGATGCCCTCTTCGACCCGGACGAATGCACCGAAGGGGACCAATTTGGTGACCTTGCCAGGCACCACCTGGTTGAGCTGGTGGGTCCGGGCGAAGTGCTGCCAGGGATCCTCCTGCGTGGCCTTCAAGGACAGTGAAACTCGCTCGCGGTCCATATCCACGTCGAGCACCTCGACGGTGACCTCCTGGCCGACCTCGACCACCTCGGACGGGTGGTCGATGTGCTTCCAGGACAGCTCCGAGACGTGCACGAGGCCGTCGACGCCGCCGAGATCGACGAAGGCGCCGAAGTTGACGATCGAGGAGACCACACCGTTGCGGATCTGGCCGCGCTGGAGCTGGGTGAGGAAGGTCTGTCGGACCTCGCTCTGCGTCTGCTCCAGCCAAGCGCGACGGGACAGGACCACGTTGTTGCGGTTCTTGTCGAGTTCGATGATCTTCGCCTCGAGGGTCTTGCCCACGTACGGCTGCAGGTCGCGGACGCGACGCATCTCGACGAGCGAGGCGGGCAGGAAGCCACGCAGACCGATGTCCAGGATCAGGCCGCCCTTGACGACCTCGATGACCTGGCCCTCGACCACGCCGTCCTCTTCCTTGATCTTCTCGATCGTGCCCCAGGCGCGCTCGTACTGCGCACGCTTCTTGGACAGGATGAGACGGCCTTCCTTGTCCTCCTTCGTGAGGACGAGAGCCTCGACGTGGTCACCCACGGAGACGACCTCACCGGGATCGACATCGTGCTTGATGCTCAGCTCACGGGAGGGGATGACACCCTCGGTCTTGTAGCCGATGTCGAGAAGGACCTCGTCGCGGTCCACCTTGACGATGGTGCCCTCGACGATGTCGCCGTCGTTGAAGTACTTGATCGTGGCGTCGATCGCCGCCATGAAGTCCTCGGCAGAGCCGATGTCGTTGACCGCCACCTGGGCGGGTGCTGCAGTAGTAGAGGTGGTCATGAAGTAGGGAATCTCTTCGTTGAAGGGGCGCGCCGAGGCGCGCGTTCTGCGGGTGCGGAACCCGCTAAGGCTACCGGTAGCCCCTGAGGGGGCCTAATCCGGTTCGCTCACTGCTACATTCCGGCCATCTCGCACCCGTGAGACGCGTCGGGGGAACGCTTCAGCGCTTCATCCTCGACGTCCAGGGAGCACGACGTGGTCATCCCCCGCACGCTGGCCGCCGCCTCCGCGGCCCTCATCGCCACAACAGGTCTTGTCGCCGGGTCCGGCAGCGCCTGGGCCGGCCAGACCTGGTTTCAGGCGTATCAGCGGTTCGAGGCATCGGCCACCTGCGGGCACCTGCCCGATGAGACGCCCTGGGACTCCCAGTACACGGGCCACCGGGACTGGGCTCCGTCCTGGGCCCAGTGGCCCAACGAAGGCCGCGGTGGCTGGGTCTGCGAGCGCGACATCACGTGGGCTGATGATGAATCGACGTCCTCGATGGGTTCGACAGCTCCCGGGTGCGTCAGCTGGATGAACGGCCCCTTCGGCCCGTTCTGGTACGACTTCCTCGGTTCCACATACCTTCCCGGTGGAGCACCCGTGTACGGCGATGCCGCCTGCAGCACGGCGCTGGGAAGCACGACCATCAACGGGACCGCCTACGCAGCGGACTCCACGAGCGCCCTGGCGATCTGCACGACCCACGGCTACACCGTCGTGTTCGACAGGACCAACAACGTCTGGAGCTGTTCCTAGCCCTGCCGCCTAGTGGGCGGCGTCCTCCCAGGATCGGCCGACTCCCACGGAGACATCGAGCGGCACCGAGAGGTCCAGCGCCCCGGCCATGGCCTCGCGGACGACCTCCTCGAGGACGGCCTGCTCCCCCGGGGCCACTTCGAGGACCAGTTCGTCGTGCACCTGCAGGAGCATGCGGGAGGCCAGTCCCCGCTCCTCGCGAGCGGCCTCGAAGCGGAGCATGGCCACCTTGACGATGTCTGCGGCAGTGCCCTGGATCGGCGCGTTGAGGGCCATGCGCTCGGCCATCTCCCGACGCTGGCGATTCGTGCTCGTGAGATCCGGCAGGTATCGGCGACGCCCCATCATGGTCGCGGTGTATCCATCGCCCCGAGCCTGCTCGACGACGGCCTGCAGGTAGTCACGGACGCCACCGAAGCGAGTGAAGTAGTCCTCCATGAGGGCTCGGGCCTCGTCGGGCTGGATGTCGAGCTGCTGGGCGAGGCCATAGGGCGAGAGCCCGTAGGCGAGCCCGTAGGACATCGCCTTGATCCGCCGCCGCATCTCCGCGTCGACCTCAGCGGGCTCGACACCGAAGACCCGGCTGGCGACCGTGGTGTGGAGGTCCTCCCCCGATCGGAAGGCATCGATCAGACCGTCGTCATCCGAGAGATGCGCCATGATCCGCATCTCGATCTGGCTGTAGTCCGCAGTCATGAGCGACTCGTAGCCGTCACCCACCACGAAACAGCCGCGGATGCGACGCCCCGCCTCGGTGCGGATCGGGATGTTCTGCAGGTTGGGATCGGTCGAGGCCAGCCGCCCGGTGCTTGCCCCGGCGATGGAATAGGACGTATGCACCCGGCCGGTATCCGGATTGATATGATCCTGGAGGGCGTCGGTATAGGTCGATTTCAGCTTGGACAGTTGCCGCCAGTCCAGAACGAGACGCGGCAGTTCATGTTCGGTCGCCAGATCTTCCAGCACATCCGCACCGGTGGCATAGGCCCCGGTCTTGCCCTTCTTGCCACCTTCGATCCCCAATTCGTCG
>JAUHZW010000228.1 GCA_030425745.1 Actinomycetes bacterium | reverse complement strand
GCGATCACCGTCCTCGAGGGTCTCGACGCCGTCCGCAAGCGCCCCGGCATGTACATCGGCTCCACCGGCGAGCGCGGCCTGCACCACCTCGTCTACGAGGTGGCCGACAACTCCGTCGACGAGGCGATGGCGGGCTACGCCTCCAGGATCCAGGTGACGCTGCTCGCCGACGGTGGCGTGCGGGTGGTCGACGACGGCCGCGGCATCCCGGTCGATGAGCATCCCGTCGAGAAGAAGCCCGCGGTCGAGGTCGTCCTCACCGTTCTGCACGCCGGCGGCAAGTTCGGCGGTGGCGGCTACTCCGTCTCCGGTGGCCTTCACGGCGTCGGCGTCTCCGTCGTGAACGCGCTGTCCACCCGTCTGGACGTCGAGGTCCGCCGCGACGGCTTCGTCTGGCGACAGTCCTACCTGCACGGAGTGCCGCAGGCACCGCTGGAGAAGGGTGAGGCCACCGACTCCACCGGCACCACCGTCACCTTCTGGGCCGACGGCGACATCTTCGAGACCACCACCTACGACTTCACCACCCTTGCCCGCCGGTTCCAGGAGATGGCCTTCCTGAACAAGGGCATGATCATCGAGCTCATCGACGAGCGCGCGCCCGCGATCGTCGACCTCGTCGACGCCGAGGATGCCGATGAGGCGGAGGACGCCGAGGAGCAGGTCCGTCGGGTCGAGTACCACTACGAGGGCGGCATCGCCGACTTCGTCGCCCACATCAACACCGCCAAGGGCGCTGCGAACCCGAGCGTCATCTACCTCGAGTCCGAGGACGAGGAGGCCAAGCTCAGTGCGGAGATCGCACTGCAGTGGAACACGACGTACTCGGAGTCGGTGTACACGTTCGCCAACACGATCAACACCACCGAGGGCGGTACCCACGAGGAGGGCTTCCGCGCCGCGCTCACCTCACTGGTCAACAAGTTCGCCCGCGAGTGGAACATTCTGAAGGAGAAGGACGCCAACCTCAGCGGTGACGACATCCGCGAGGGCCTCACCGCGATCATCAGCGTCAAGCTCGGTGAGCCGCAGTTCGAGGGGCAGACCAAGGCCAAGCTGGGCAACACCGAGATGAAGACCTTCGTGCAGAAGGTCGTCAACGAGCAGCTCGGCGAGTGGCTCGAGAAGAATCCCAATGAGGGCAAGGACATCGCCCGCAAGTCGGTCCAGGCCGCGACGGCCCGCATCGCCGCACGCAAGGCTCGTGATCTCGCCCGCAACCGCAAGGGTCTGCTCGGTGGCGCCGGCATGCCGGGCAAGCTGATCGACTGCTCGAGCCGTGAGCCGGAGGAGTGCGAGGTCTTCATCGTCGAGGGCGACTCCGCCGGTGGCTCCGCTCGTCAGGGCCGCGATCCGCGCACCCAGGCGATCCTGCCGATCCGCGGCAAGATCATCAACGTCGAGAAGGCCCGCATCGACAAGGTCCTCGGCAACAACGAGGTGCAGGCGCTCATCTCCGCGCTCGGCACGGGCATCCAGGACGAGTTCGACATCAACCGGTTGCGGTACCACAAGGTCGTCCTCATGGCCGATGCCGATGTCGACGGCCAGCACATCCGCACGCTCCTGCTGACCCTGCTGTTCCGGTTCATGCGGCCGCTGGTCGAGGCCGGCCACGTCTTCCTCGCGCAGCCGCCGCTGTACAAGATCAAGTGGTCACGCGATGTCGCGGACTTCGCCTACACCGAGCGCGAGCGCGAGGCCCTGATCGAGGCCGGCACCGCCGCCGGGCGGAAGCTGCCCAAGGAGGAGGCGATCCAGCGCTACAAGGGCCTCGGCGAGATGAATGCCGATGAACTCTGGGAGACCACCATGGATCCGTCGCAGCGGATCCTGCAGCAGGTCACCATCGACGACGCCGCCCAGGCCGACGAGATGTTCAGCGTCCTGATGGGCGAGGACGTCGAGTCCCGCCGCAACTTCATCCAGCAGAACGCCCGCGACGTCCGCTTCCTCGACATCTGATCATCCGCCCGGCTGGCCCGACACCCCCTGACCTTCCTGCCCACCCACCCGAGGGAGAACCCACGTGGCTGACGACACCGAGACCATCGACGAGACCGGTCCCGACCAGCACGGTCGCATCGACCCCGTCGACCTGCAGACCGAGATGCAGCGGTCGTACCTCGACTACTCGATGTCCGTCATCGTGTCCCGCGCCCTCCCGGATGTGCGTGATGGCCTGAAGCCCGTGCACCGCCGCGTTCTCTACGCGATGTACGACGGCGGCTACCGCCCGGACCGCAACTTCTCCAAGAGCGCCCGTGTCGTCGGCGACGTCATGGGCAACTACCACCCGCACGGTGACAGTGCGATCTACGACGCTCTCGTGCGCCTGGCCCAGCCATGGAGCCTGCGCTACCCGCTCGTCCAGGGCCAGGGCAACTTCGGCTCCCCGGGCAATGACCCGCCGGCCGCCCAGCGTTACACCGAGTGCCGCATGGCCCCGCTGGCCATGGAGATGGTGCGCGACATCGACGAGGAGACCGTTGATTTCGGCCCCAACTACGACGGCCGCACGCTGGAGCCGCGGGTGCTGCCCAGCCGCTTCCCGAACCTGCTGGTCAACGGCAGCTCCGGCATTGCGGTCGGCATGGCCACCAACATCCCGCCGCACAACCTGCGCGAGGTCGCCGAGGGTGCGCAGTGGCTGCTCGCTAACCCCGAGGCCGAGCGCCTCGAGCGGCAGGAAGCCCTGATGGGCATCGTCAAGGGCCCCGACTTCCCGACCGGTGCGCTCATCGTCGGCCGCAAGGGCATCGAGGATGCGTACCGCACGGGCCGTGGCTCGATCACCATGCGCGCGGTCGTCGAGGTGGAGGAGGACTCCCGGGGGCGCCAGATCCTGGTCGTCACCGAACTGCCGTACCAGGTCAACCCCGACAACCTGCTGCTGCGCATCGCTGAACTCGTCGGCGACGGCAAGCTCACCGGCATCTCCGATGTCCGCGACGACTCCTCGTCGCGCACCGGCATGCGATTGGTCATCGAGCTCAAGCGGGATGCCGTCGCCCAGGTCGTCCTCAACCAGCTGTACAAGCACACGCAACTGCAGGACAACTTCGGCGCCAACATGCTCGCGCTCGTCGACGGTGTCCCGCGCACTCTCACTCTCGAGCAGTTCATCCGGCACTGGATCGCGCACCAGATCGAGGTCATCCAGCGGCGCACCCGCTACCGGCTGCGCAAGGCCGAGGAGCGCGCGCACATCCTGCGCGGCTACCTCAAGGCCCTCGATGCCCTCGATGATGTGATCGCGCTCATTCGTGCCTCGGCAACAGTCGAGGATGCTCGCTCCGGCCTGATGGAACTACTTGATATCGACGAGCTACAGGCCACCGCGATCCTCGACATGCAGTTGCGCCGGCTCGCGGCGATGGAGCGCCAGAAGATCATCGATGAGTTCGATGAACTGCAGGCGAAGATCGCCGATTACAACG
>JAUHZW010000227.1 GCA_030425745.1 Actinomycetes bacterium | reverse complement strand
CGCACGACCATCAAGGCAACCCTCGGCCTCGCGGCCGCAGCCACCATGACCGGCGTCCTGCTGGCCCCTGCGGCTTCCGCGACCCCGGCCGAGAATCCCCTGCAGTACACCGGCTCCATCCTGATCGGCGAGGGCGGATATCCCGCTCAGGCCACCAACCCCCAGGGTCTCGCCGTGAACCCGGCCAACGGCTCGGTCACCGCCGCCATCCATGACGGCGCGAACAAGGGGTTCTACAACTACCGGTACGACGCGGCGACGGACTCGTGGGTCGCCACTGCCCAGGGCTCCATCCAGCCGTCAGCGCACCCGGCCGGTGCCGCCTACCTCAACGGCCTCGTCGCCACGATCGACGACGCGGATGGTCTGGCGACCGGGGGCAGCATCGCTTCTTCGCCCGACGGGCAGGTCATCCTTCAGGCCAACCAGCTCACCAAGAACGGCACGGCCCAGTACTCGATGTCGACGACCATGAAGCCGAGCTTCCACAACCTCGGTGACCCCGGTGCGCAGGGCACCCCGACGGACGTGGCCGTGACCGATGACCTGAACGGGTTCGTCGCGATGCCGGGCTGGGGCAACGTGGAGTGGATCCAGCACACCCCGCACGGTGATCGCACCCACTACCTGGCCGTGGGCGAACCCGGCACCACTGCTCCGACCGCGGTCGCGGTGAATCCGCAGTTCCAGGACCTGCTGTATGTCGCGGATGCGCAGACCGGCACCCTGTACGAGGTCGACACGGCCACTCCGGTGGCTCCGGCCGACGGGACGTTCCACGACGAGGACGGCACCTACTACGCCACCAAGTCGATGACCCTCGGTGACAGCGCCTCGGACTCCACCACCGCCGCGCCGACGGCCATCGCGCTCTCCCCGAACGGGGAGTACGTGTTCGTCGTGAACTCCGGTTGGGACAACGTGACCGTCATCGACCTGGACCTGAGTGGAAGCCAGGGATCGTGGCAGCGCAGCTTCACCGAGACCGTCCCCGGTGGTGGCATCCAGGGCGGCGATCCCAGCGGCATCGCCGTGGACCCCAACAACGGCACGGTCTACGTGTCCAACAGCAACCACGACACCATCGCGGTGCTCAAGGCCGCCGACGGAGTGAACTTCATCGGCTAGCCGACCCACTCACACACACGCCCGCGGCGACAGGAGTGTCCCTGTCGCCGCGGGCTCTCGGCCGTCCTGTCATGGGTCGAAGGCAGCCACGTTCAGGGAACCTTCAGACACGGTCCACATCCATGCCCCCTGAGCGTCACACCAGATGGAGAGCCTCCTCGGACCTACTCTGGTGATCTACTCCCCCACACCGCGTCACGATTCAGTCACGACCAATATGTCGGTCGCAAAGCACCCGGGACCGCGACCTACGGTGGAGCCATGGACAAGAACAACCCGATCGACCTGACCCGTCATGTCCCTGCGTTCTCCAGGCGAACTCTCCTGGCCACCAGCGGCCTTGGTGTTGCCGGCGCGGCCCTCGCGGCCTGCGGGGCGGGGGAGTCGGCCCCGGCAGCCTCGACCCCTGCCGCGACTGCCGCTGGTTCCGCGATGCCCGAGGCGGTGCCGAGCCCCTCGCAGTCAGACCTTTCCGACACCGAGAAGGTCGTCCAGTTCTCCAACTGGCCCCAGTACCTCGACGAGGACGAGGGCGAAGGCACGACCATGCAGGACTTCATCGACGAGTCCGGCATCGACGTCATCTACACCGATGACATCAACGACAGCAACGAGTTCTTCGCCAAGGTCCGCACCAATCTCGAGCAGGGACGCAGCATCGATCGTGACATCGTCGTCCTCACGGAGGAGGGTGTCGAACTGTGGATCGCCTACGGGTTTGCAGCGAAGCTCAACAAGGAACTGATCCCCAACGCGGCCAACCTCATCCCGGCGCTGCAGAACGTTCCCTTCGATCCGGGCCGCGAGTACTCCCTGCCCTGGCAGTCCGGCTTCACTGGGTTCGGCTACAACACCAAGCTGCTTGAGCGTGAGACGGGGCTGAAGGAGATCACGTCCTTCGAGCAGTTCTTCGACCCCAAGCTCAAGGGTCGGGTGACGATCCTCGTCGAGATGATGGACACGATGGGCCCGATGCTGAACTGGCAGGGCTATGACATGTCGGACTTCACGCCCGAGCAGTTCGACGCGACGCTCGCGGTGCTGCAGCAGAAGATCGACGAGGGCTTCATCCGTCAGGTCACCGGCAACGACTATCTCGCAGCGCTCGAGAGCGGCGATGCCATCGCCTCGATCGGCTGGTCGGGCGATGTGCTGGCCCTCGGCGGGAAGTTCGGCTTCTCCCTGCCGGAGACGGGCGGCATGATCTGGGCCGACAACATGGTCATTCCTTCCGTCGCCACGCACAAGGCGAACGCCGAGCGGCTCATGAACTACTACTACGACCCGATGGTCGCGGCGCGTCTCGCGGCCTGGGTGCAGTACGTCTGCCCGGTCGAGGGTGCCCGCGAGGCCATGGCTGAGGTCGACCCGGATCTGGTGGACGATCCGTGGATCTTCCCGACGCCGGAGCTGCTCGCCCAGGCGCAGGAGTTCATGACTCTGGACCTGCAGGTGCGTGAGCAGTACGTGCGCGACTTCTTCCGCGTCATCGGCGGCTGACCGCCGGGGCGCACCCGACTACTCGGCCCGAGGCGGCACCGGGTTCGCAGCGGATCCTTCGGTGATGACGAGCAGCACGACGCTGTCGTCATCGATGCCGAGATGACGACGACGTTCCTCTGCCCCTTCGCCCGTGAGCGCCAGCCGAGCCGCGGCGAGACCGGATGCTCCGCATGGGCCGGCGGCGACACCGATGTCGGCGAGATCGTGCGCCGCGCGGATGTCCGCCGCATCGGAGATCGCGATGGCGGCGTCGAGGCCTCCCTCGATATAGGGCCAGGCGAGGGACGACGGGGTGCCGCAGTTGAGACCCGACATCACCGTGATGCCGGTGGGCACCGTCACAGGATGACCGGCCGCGAGGCTCGGGCCCATGCACGCCGCGGCCTCGGGCTCCACGGAGGCGACCACCGTGCCGGCCGGGGCGCGCTCCCCCCGGTAGTGGGCCAGAGCCCCCTGCAGCAGTGATCCGACACCGGCGGGCACCAGCACGAGGTCGGGTCGGCCGACCCCGGCCGCGCTCAGCTGTTCGTCCGCCTCCGCGAAGAGTGTCGCGTAGCCCTCGACGATCCAGCCGGGGATCTCCTCGTAGCCCTCCCACGCGGTGTCCTGCACCAGCACACCGTCGATCTCGTCGGCCAGGCGTGCCGCCGTGGCCACCGCATCGTCGTACGAGCCCTCGACCTCGGTGACCTCGGCCCCCTCGTCGACGATCGCCTGCACGGCGCTCGGGTGCACACCGGGTGGCACGACGATCGCGGACAGCGCGTAGATCCCGGCGATCGGCGCGTCGACAAGCCGGGACCAGTGCATCAGCGTGCCGTCACCGGGCCCCAGCCGATGCTGATAGGCGTCAAACCAGCCCTGCCC
>JAUHZW010000226.1 GCA_030425745.1 Actinomycetes bacterium | reverse complement strand
CCAGGAAGACGACGATCGACCCCTGCTGCGCGAACCAGAAGCCCAGGTCCGTGCCTCCGAACTGGAT
Source organism: Actinomycetes bacterium (assembly GCA_030425745.1). Lineage (GTDB taxonomy): Bacteria > Actinomycetota > Actinomycetes > S36-B12 > S36-B12 > UBA10649. The sequence goes on along the minus strand of JAUHZW010000226.1, from coordinate 3,441 downwards.
GCCGGACAGGAGCGGCCGCAGGATGATGGCGAAGCCGAAGGCCACGACCGCCCAGACGATGAGGCAGTTGCGGACGAGGCTCGAGAGGTGGCTCGGGTGCAGGGCGTCCTGAACGAGCGCCGTCTGGCTGCAGCACGATTTCTTCACGGCACCGTGCAGAACGAACTCGCGGCCGCGTCACTGCGCGGCGACTCCGCCGATGCCGTGCGGAACGCCGTCCGCGACGCCTTCGCCTCCTACGGGAGGGGCGCGGGGATCAGCCGCCGGAACGAGCTGGAGGCGCTCCTGCGCTCATGGTCGACCGTCCTCGACGTGAGCGCGACCATCGATCCAGCCGCCTGGCGCGCCGTCGAGGCAGATCCGGACCGAGGACTGCTGCTGGTGGACATCGTGTCCGAGGGCCTGACCAACGCCGTCCGACACGGGACCGGTCGATCGGTGACCGTCGAGATCACTGCCGCCGATGCCGGGCTGGACATCCGGATCCTGACCGACGGCTCCCTGCGCTCCGGTGACCCGGCCGGCTTCGGGCTGCACGACCTCCGGGAGCGCGGGGCGGTCCTCAGGCTTCAGGCCGAGGGCGTCCGGACGGCACTCGTAGGACACCTGCGTTAGCCGGTCGAAACAGCCCCACGACGCCGGGGGCAGGGGGGTGATCCCCCCGTTGCGGCGCAGATCGGCGGATTTGCTTGAGTCCACGCCCGCCGTCCGCCTAACGTCCCGATCCACAAGGGGAGATACCCCGGAGGGACAGGTGAGTGAGATGGCACGCAAGACGATTCGAATGGTGGTGGGAGCCGTGGCGGGAGCCGCTCTCCTGGCCTCGGGACTGACCGCAGTGAGCGCTCCGGCATCCGCCGCGAGCCGCACGCAGGTGAACGACTGCGGCGATCTGGTGAAGAAGCCCGGGGATCTCACCCTGAGCTGCGCGGACGACAACACGATGCTGACCGAGATGACGTGGAAGCGCTGGAGCAACGCGAAGGCCACCGGCACGGGCATCTACGAGATGAACGACTGCGAGCCGACCTGCGCTGCCGGCACCTTCAAGGAGTACCCCGTCCGGGTGGTGCTCAAGAAGAGCAAGACGCAGTCCGGCGAGCGGGTGTTCACGCGAGCCGTGCTCACATTCCCCAAGAAGAAGCCCACCAGCAAGAAGCGCATGTATGTGAAGCTGGCGCGGTACGCGCCGACGCCCCCGGCCCCCGCGGCCACGCCTTCCGCGACCACGGCACCTGACACGAGCCCGAGCGCCTCAGCCGCGCCCGTTGCCACGCCGACTGCCACAGCCACGCCGACCGCGACGCCCACCGCGAGCGCGACCGCTACCCCCACGGCCACACCGACCGCCACGGCGACGGCTCAGGCGATTGCACCTCCCGTGATCACCCTGGAGAACATGCGCCGGAGCAACACGTCTCGGCTCATCGTCCGGGTCCACGCCTCATCGAAGGCATCCGGCGGCGAGCGCGGCATCCAGTCGGTGACGATGTACCGCAAGAACGAGTACAACGCCGAGCTCTCGACCAAGGCGCAGTTCGTCGGCGATCGGACCGCTGACCGCGATGAGTGGAGCGCGACGATGTACTGCGATCGCCAGTCCAAGTACAAGGACGAGATCCGCGTCGTCGCCAAGGCGACCGACGGCCAGATCGGCGAGATCCGCATCCCCGTGACCGTGGCCTGCTGATCGCATCACCACAGCCAGCCGACCCGTGGCCCTCCCTGGCGCACTCACGCCGAGGAGGGCCACGGTCATTGAAGGGATTCGCATGATGATGGGGAGACGTCCATGCTGAAATGGGGTGCTGTGGAGGACAAGCCGCGACTTCGCGACCGCATCGGCGGGCGCTGGGCTCTGTCCTGGCAGGCCTCGGTGGCCGGGTCCGCCCTGATCGTCGCGCTCTACGCAGCCCGCGGCAGCACCTTCGGCTACGAGGGCCCTCGGGCGATGTGGCTCTGGCTGGCGGTTGCGCTCATCGCCGTCGCGGTGAAGTCGGCCGCGCAGGTCGCCGCCAACGGCACCATCCTGCGCGAGCGCCATGAGCGGACTCTCCATCCGGCTCTGGTCGTGGCCTTCCACTTCAGCATCGGGGTCATCTTCGCCGCGACCACTCTGATCGGGGAGGCACTCCTCATCCCCATGGACGGGCCACGCCCGGTGAGCTCCTGGGCATTCCGCATCATCACGATCGCGCTGTGTGGCCTCTGGTGGTACCTCATCGCCTCCGTCGTCCTCGACGCACGGGATCGCTTCGGCCACGCTCGAGAAGAACTTCTGCGCGACCTCGTCAGCCTGCAGGTCATGGAGATCGAGGAGCGGGGAGTCGCCCAGCAGTTGCGCGCACGAGTGCGCACGGAGATGGATGGGCAGCTCACTGAGACCCGGCTGCGCGTCGCCGAGTCGCTCGCGAGCGCATCGTCGGACGTCAGCGACCTCTCCGACGACCTGAGGAACCTGGCCACCGGGCCGGTGCGAACCCTCAGTCATGAACTCATGGCCACCGGTGAGCAGAGCTATCCCCGCAGCAGTTTCCTGCGGGTCCTGCGCAGTGTGTGGCATGTTCAGCGGTTCTGGATTCTCCCGGTCGTCATCTTCGTCTCCTTGGCCTTCATCCCCGATGGCCGTCAGCACTTCGGCGCGGTCGGAGGCTTCGTCGCCGGCATCACCTTGGGGCTGGTCCTGGGAGCCATCATGGGGGTGGCGAACCGTGCCATCGAACGGCGCCCGGATCACAGCAGGCTGCTGTATGCAGGCGCACTCGGGCTCATGATCGCTGTCGTGCTGGTGTTCGTGAGTGACTACCGATTTCCGGAGGTCGTGACAGGCGAGGGCATCACCGGCCTCGCCAGTGCCTCCAGCATGGTGGGCGCGATCCTCCTGCTCGTCGTCCCCGTGCTGGCCACCTCCTTCGCGGCCGCCCTGCGTGATCACCGCGCTGAGGTTCTCAACCGGCTGCGCGCCGACCATGACGATGCGCTGGCGGGGCAGTGGGCGCTCGCTGAACGTCTCGCCCTGACCTCGCGGCAGTTGGGATCGGAACTGCACGGATCGCTCCAGACCCGGTTGATGGTCAGCGCGGGCGCGCTGGACCGAGCCGCGCAGACAGGTGACACCGAGGGACTCATCGAAGCGCTCACCCAGACCATGAATGTCCTCCGCGAGCCGTTCGAGCCATCGGCCTCTCCGGCATCCATTGACGCGGTGCTCACCCAGCACGCAGAGCTGTGGGATGGCCTCATGGAGGTCGACACCGCTGTCGCCGAAGAAGTCACGGTCGACTCAGAGGCGAGCCTCGCCGCCATCGGAGCCGTGGTTGAGGAGGCGCTGTCCAATGCCTACCGGCACGGCCATGCGACCGTCGCCACCGTGACCGTCGAGCCCGGTCCCACAGTCACCGTCCGCGACAACGGCGTCGGCGCAGGGGGCGGAGCAGACTC
>JAUHZW010000004.1 GCA_030425745.1 Actinomycetes bacterium | reverse complement strand
GTTGGTGGCCTGAGCGGGATATCCGCCCTCGCCGATCAGGATGGAGCCGGTGTACTGCAGGGGATTCTCGGCCGGGGTCGCGGAAGCCGCAGGGGCCAGCAGGACGCCGGTCATGGTGGCTGCGGCTGCGAGGCCGACGGTGGCAGAGATCGTTGACTTCTTCATCGGACTGCTTCTTTCGCTTATGCGTCGTCCGTGTGGCGGCGTCACTCACGCTCTACCCAGCCTCGCGCCAGCCAAACCTGAATCCGGCCACGAAGTTTGCACGGCTGCCGAACATGTGGGCGTGTGGTGCATCGATGAGCCGGGTGCTGGCCGTTAGTGTCGTGGGGAACTGATGACCGCTTCCCCCTGTCTGCTTGGAGTGTGCTGGTGAACAAGGCTGAACTGATTGACCATTTGGCAGCCGAGATGAACATGACGCGGGCCGATGCCACGCGCGCGGTTCAGACGACGCTGGACAAGATCGTTGATGAGACCCGCAAGGGCAACAAGGTGTCCCTGAGCGGTTTCGGGGTCTTCGAGGCGCAGCATCGTGCTGCGCGGACCGGCCGCAACCCGCGGACGGGTGAGGCCGTGAAGATCAAGGCCACGAAGCTGGCCAAGTTCCGGCCGTTGGCGGACTTCAAGGCTGCGGTCGCAGGCGCGAAGAAGGCCCCGGCCAAGAAGGCCGCTCCTGCCAAGAAGGCGGCGGCGAAGAAGGCTCCCGCGAAGAAGGCTCCCGCGAAGAAGGCCGCTCCTGCCAAGAAGGCGGCTGCGAAGAAGGCCCCGGCCAAGAAGGCGGCGGCCAAGAAGACCGCTCGCCGGAGTCGCTGACCCGAACTGAACCACCTCTGGGCGAAGGACCCGCGTTTCACAGGGCGCGGGTCCTTCGCATTCTTCCTTGCCGGAGTCGCCACGGTGGTGTTCGAGTCGGCACCGCCGACGGGGTTGCGGCGGTCAGTCGGCCAGCCCCGTGATGTCGTCCGGCACATCTGCACCACACTCGGCGAGCGCGTCCATCGGAACGATGTCGAGCGCGGCCTCGTTCGTTGCCTTGAGAACGACGGGAGCCATGACGCCGTCCTCATAGGCCTGGAGCCACCTGCTCGCGCAGACACCCCAGCGGTCACCCGGCTGCAGGCCCGGGAAGCCGAACTGCGGCATCGGAGTGGAGAGGTCGTTGCCGACGGACCTCTGATGCTCGAGGAACTCGGCGGTGACGACGGTGCAAACAGTGTGAGAGCCGAGATCGTCCGGCCCGGTGTTGCAGTAGCCGTCGCGGTAGAAGCCGGTGAGCGGCTCGACGCTGCACACCTCCAGCGCCTCGCCGAACACGTTCCGCTGAGCGTCTCGATCGTCCATGACCTCAGGGTAGGTGGGCTGCTGAGTGCTCGCCAGAGCACCATCCCTGGCTGCACGCGCTAGCGTTCACGGCACGGCGGCGATCGCGGAGGTGGGCATGGCGGCTCGAACACAGGCAGAAGTCGGTTCCCTCGGCACCGGTGCACGACGGGCCGTGGCGTTCGGCGGTGGCGGCGAGTGGTTCGTCGCGTGGATGCTCGGGTACGCACAGGGCCTCAAGGCCGCGGGTGTCGACCTCTCCACGGCTGATGTGGCCATCGGTACCTCAGCGGGCTCACTGGTCGGCGCTGCCATCAAGGGTGGGCGCCTGGACGAGCTCGTCGCTGCCTTCACTGAGCTCGGTGATGACCCCGCCAAGGCGAATCAACTGCTGCACATCACCCTCGGCGCCCCATCCCAGACACGCGCCGATCAGGTGATGGGTGCAACAACGGAACTGACGCCGACGACGCTTCAGGAGATCGGCCGGGCCGCGATGGCTGCGCACAACGGTCCCGTCGCTGGCTACATCGCTGCCCTCCAGCAACTGCTCGGCCTGTCGACCTGGCCCACGGGTCATCACACAACCGCCACGGACTGCTACACCGCGGAGTCCGTCGTCGTGAGTCCGGACAGTGGCATCGATATCGCGACAGCGTGCGCGGCGAGCTCGTCACTTCCGGGAGCGAACGGCCCGACCTGGCTTGCTGATCGCCTGTGCATGGACGGTGGCGTGAGCCACTCCAGCACGCACGCGGAGCTGCTGCGGGGGGCGGAGTCCGTCCTCATCATCGGGATGCTCGACTTCGCGGCGCATCCCCCGCAGCACGTGAACCCGGCCTTCGGTATCGCCGAACGGATCGCTCCGGGCACAGCGGAGCGCGAGGCGCGGTCCCTGCGGGGCTCGGGTTCAACAGTGCATGTCGCGATCGCGAATCCGGATCCGACGACGAATTTCATGGATCCGGCGCAGATCCTCCCCGCGCTGGCCGCCGGTCGGGAGCGCGGAACGGCAGACGCCCCAAGCCTGCTGGCGCACTGGGGGTAGGGGGTCGTCACCCGTACCGGGGTGCCTCTGGTCGTCGGACAGTCCCCTGACAGGCCCCTCGGCGACCGATGCCTCGGCTACGTCTGGCATCCTCGAAGTGCGTGACGGATGGGGGATGCCGATGCTGAAAGTGCTCGCCGCTCTGGCATCCATGGCACTTGCCGCGACCCTTCCAGTCGTCCCGGCGGCGACGGCCGTGCCGACGACTCGCCCATCGGTGGCACCCAAGGCCGTTGTTGTGCTGGAGTCACTGCCAGTCAAGGGCCGCGCTCCCATGACGGGCTACGACCGCTCACGCTTCGGTGTGGCATGGGAGGACGTCGACGGCAACGGCTGCGACACCCGATCGGACATGCTGCGGCGCGACCTCGTGGAGCGCGTCATGCGCGACCGGTGCGTCGTGCTCTCCGGGATCCTGTACCCCGATCCCTACACCGGCCGCGGACTCAACTACGTGCGAGGCAGGTCCGTCGTCGACATCGACCACGTGGTCGCGCTCGGCAACGCGTGGGCCACGGGCGCCCGACAGTTGTCCTCCGCGCAGCGCGAGCAACTGTCGAACGATCCCCTCAACCTGCTCGCGGTATCGGCCTCCGCGAACCGGCAGAAGCAGGACGGTGACGCCGCCACGTGGCTGCCGTCGAACAGGAGATACCGCTGCGACTACGTCGCGCGGCAGATCGCAGTCAAGGCCAAGTACCGACTCTGGGTCACCAGGGCGGAGAAGGCAGCGATGCAGCGGATCCTGTCATCGTGTCCGAGCCAGCGGGTGCCGACGGATGCCACGCTCCCGAACCCGGCGCCGTTCACGGGCGGCTCGGCTTCCGATTCGTCGTCATCCGGTTCCTCGTCAACCGATGTGGTGCGCTACGCCAACTGCGCCGCCGCACGCGCCGCGGGCGTGACACCGATTCGACGGGGAACGAATCCGACCCTCTACGCGGCGAACCGGCATATGGACCGCGACGGCGATGGAGTCGCGTGCGAGTAGTCGGGGGGCGGAGAATGGCGGCATGACGACTGTCGCCCTGACCTCCGACTCGTTCAGCGCGATCCTCCGCGAGGAAGGCACGACTCTCGTTGAGTTCTGGGGGGCGTGGTGCACGCCGTGCCTGACATTCCTCCCGATCTTCGAGGCCGCATCCGAGGACCATCCCGGCGTGCGATTCGCGACCGTCGACACGCAGGCCGAGGTGACACTCGCCGCTGAGCTGGGGATCTCCGGTGTGCCCACCGTGCGCGCATACCGCGACGGAGTTCAGGTGATGGACTTCTCCGGGCCAATGACCCCGGACATGATCCGCTCGGCGATCGACCAGATCGGGGCTCTGGACATGGACGACGTCATTCAGCGGGCGATCGCCCGGGAGCCGCTTCCCGCCATCGTTCCGGCTCCCTGACTCCACATCTCGTGCTCGAGGATCTGTGCGGGTTACCCTCCTGACATGCACCTGAATGGGGCCGTTGCCGTCCTTGCTGCGGGCGTTCTCGCCGGGGCCACTTCGGTACTCGTGGCGCCGCAGGCTGCAGCCGCCGCAGCGTCTCCTGGATCGATCGTCGTCGACTGTGGTGTGGCCAACGGCGTGTCCGCGACGACCATCACCGGGCGTGTGGGCGACACCTTCACGATCACGAACACGTCGGGCACGGGGTGCACCATTGCGGCCACGAACGGCATCGCCCAACTCACCAATCTGAGCGGCAGCTCCCTTCCCGCCAGCACCGTGTCGACGGGAACGATCCTCGCGGCTGGCACGTTCACTGTGCAGGCGAGCGGTGGTACAGCGCAGCCCATGACCGTGGTCATCGGTGACCCCTCGCCCGCACCCGAGTACACGATCACGTTCAACGCCAACGGCGGCACCTGCGGCGTCGATGCGCAGAGCATCACCGCCGCGGCGAACGAGTGGTACGCCGTGCCGACCGACGGCACCGGTCCGTATCAGTGCCATCGCGACCACTACGTCCTGACCGGCTGGAGCCACGGATCGACGATCCTGAAGCCCGGCGGTGAGCAGGAGGCACCGGACCTTGCCGTCCCGGCCCCGTCCAGCCCATCAACCCCGCGCATCCCCGGCACCGGAACTCGAACCACACTGGCATTCGCCCCTGCCGCTCCCTGGGCGCGATCGTCCGACTCGACACCTTCGTCGACCACGGTGACCCACGCGATGGTCGCCGATCACGAGACCCTCTACGCGGTGTGGACTCCGCTGGGCGTCGAGATCACCTATGACGCGAATGTCGGCACCGGCGACACCTGCATCGGCTCCGGAGGCGACGATGTGGAGCTCGCAGACCGTTCCACCGAGGCGGAGGTCTTCTTCGCTGGCACGCAGGACTTCCTCGCGACATCGGCCCCCTGCGCTCCGGTGAACATGAACGGTGACCCCCTGCCGCTGCTGGGGTGGGCCCTCTCTGGCGACGGTGCGGTGGCCTACGGTCCGGGCACCGACCTCACGATGACGAAGTTCCTGCACGGCACCCGGCAGACGCTCTACGCCGTGTGGGGGCTCCCAGCGGCCCCCGGGCGGTTGCTGGTGGGCGACGAGAACGTCACGTTCTCGTATGAGGTCGACGCGACGACGCAGGAGCTCGTCATCACGATCGAGATGCAGAACGTCCCGAACATGTGGGCCGGGGTCGGATTCCACAACTTCATGTTCCCCGCCGACACCCTCATGGTCTCGTTCAACGCAACCGAGGGGTTGAACCAACTGCAGTACTTCGACGGATACAACCCCGGGATTCCACAGCTGCCCTCCTTCCCCTCCCCCCTGCCCGACGACGATCCCCTCTTCAGGATGCCGAACAGCTCTCCACTGGACAATCAGGAGAACTGGAGTGGTGAGGTCATCTTCGAGGACGAGGAGATCCGGGTCGTGGAGATGAGGCGCACGCTCGTCACCGGGGACATCTACGACCTCCAGTTCGTCACCACCGGAGTGTTTCCCGCCTGCGCGGCCTACACCATGAAGCAGGCCTTCGACATGGCTGACATGAACGCATCGCAGCCGACACACCAGTGGTACCGATGCGGTGTGATGTACCTGGAGCGGTAGTCCGGCCCGAACAAGGCTCAGGCCCCGACACGGGATTCCGTGCGGGGCCTGTTCTTGCCTTCACTGCCTCCTAGCGGTGGCGGGCGAAGATCGCGTCGATCTCGGCTCGCTCCGACGTGCTGGTCGCGGCAGCGCGTGCCTGCTCCCAGGCCTCATCGAAGGCAGTGCGCAGCGGGTCCTGATCGACTCCGCGCTTGAAGATGGCGAACATTCGTGCTCCTCTCCCTTGTGGGGATCACGGTGGCGATCGGGGCGAGGGTCTCCCGCCGGGGTCGATTGCCACCGACGTCAGAGTGCGCTCGGAAGGTGAACGGCTGGTGGACTCCCGATGGAGTGCCTCTGTCCCGGGGCTATGGGATGCGCCACAGTCGCGCTGAAGTCGGGAGGCGCCGAGTTGCTGCTTCACCTTGAGGACGGAGCCCGTCCGTGTCAGAGTGGAACGATGCGCTTTCTCCGCCGAGTCGCAGCGATCACCGCTGCTGCCGTTGTCGTTCCTGTCAGTCTCGCCGCCCCCGCCTCTGCCGATGCCGCCGGTGAGTGTGTCGCCACCACGGGCCTCCCGGCGCTCGAGGTGGCCCCGGAGTTCCACGCGCCGGTCGATGTCGCTGCGGGGTTCCACCGCCTGTGGGACATGAAGGTGGCATGGAAGGACGTCAACCCCTCCCCGGGGGTCTTCGACTGGAGCATTCTGGACAAGCGCATCAACGAGGCACTGACCTCTGCCGGCAGCCCCCGCGTGCTGTACGTCATGGGCCTCACGCCGCAGTGGGCCGCTGCCAACCCTGGTGCGGGTGATCCACGATGGGGCGCCGGCACTGCGAGCCCTCCGGCGACCATCAGCACCTGGACGTCGTACGTCGAGGCCGTCGTCAGCAGGTTCGGCGGCAAGATCGACGCCTATGAGATCTGGAACGAGGCGAACCTCTCCACGTTCTGGCAGGGCTCGCCGCAGCAGCTGGCAGACATGACGAAGGTGGCCTACGACATCATCAAGGCCGGCGATCCGTCCGCCACGGTCCTCACGCCGTCGGTGACGACTCGCCTTCAAGGCAGTGCCTATCGGTTCAACAGTTCCTACATCCCCGCCCTGCTCGAAGTCGGCGGCGGGACAATCCCCGCGGACGCCTTCGCCGTCCATACCTATCCGCGTGGCGACCTCGGCACCATCGGTGATGCGATCCGGCAGCGAGCGGAGGACGTGCGGGCGTATCAGGCCAATATCCGCGACCTTCTGGCCAGAGTGCCGGCCGAGGCGGGCAAGCCGCTGTGGGACACCGAGGTCAACTACGGCCTCCGCGGTCCGGGCATCATTCCCGGCCGCGACTGGAGCGATGCCGAGGGCGCCATGCTCCTGCTCGGCACCTACGGATCCTCCGCGGCGCTGGGCATCGACCAGACCTTCTGGTACCAGTACACGGTCGCACCGCAGGCCCTCCTCGGTGTGCAGTTCACACCGCAGACGCCAGCAATGCGCGAAGCCTGGTCAGCTCTCCCGGGATGGGGCGCAGGGGCCTGCCCCACGAGCGGACTCAACCGGGGGTTGCTCAGCGGCGGTGAGGGTTCATGGATCACCGACATCAACAACACCATCACCGCCAAGGCCTCGCGGGTCGCGCCGGGTTCCCCACTGGTGAAGGTCCGGGCTGAGGTGACCGGCCTTCCGAATGACTACCCGCTCCAGCTCCAGATCCTCATGCCCGGCTACACCACGTGGCAGAAGGTCAAGGGTCGCCCGGTCGTCAAGGACGGGGTGGCGACGCGGACCATCAAGACGCCCAAGAGCTTCCGCATCCGATGGGTCACCGAGTCGGGCAACGTCGTGTCCAACGTCGTGAGGGTTCCCGATATCCGCTAGCCATGACCGCTCATCGCCCGGCGTTGACCTCACAGGCCGGGGTCGCACCGGGCAGACGGTGACGGTTGCGGTACATCACCGGGCCGAGGGCATTCAACAGGTGTCGGACGCCCGGCAGCAGCATGGCCGAGCCCACCGTCCGATAGGGCGGGCGAGCCACGCGCAGCATGCGCGCCATCGCCAGCGGCCCGACCACATGGGTGCCGTCCACGTCGACGAACACCGGGCCTTCGAGGACATCCTCGTCACTCACATCGAGTGAGCGGTGGTCGACCGACTGGTAGGCGACGATGTCGACCGGCGGAGCGACCTTGGCGCGAATCGAGTCGGTGCCGTTCTGGCACACACCGCAGTCGGCATCGAACAGGAACATCGGGCGTGCGGGGCGCGTCTCGGTCACCCCGTAACGATACCCCTAGGGGTATACGGACACCGTCTGGAGGGTCACTCAGCGGGCATAGCGCAGCTGACCACGCCGTAGGTCCCGTCAGCGGTCTGACGGGCGACCACCGTGCCGTCGATCCGCAGCGTGCAGGTGGTGGTCGTCGATGTCGCCGCCCCCATGCCCGTGACCGACAGGGCGGTGAGGTCGAATGGCTCGTCCTTCGGGAGCTGGATGACGTGCTCGAACGGCGGCGGAGTTCCGAGTTTCTCCTGCATCTCCGGTTCTCCGTCAACCACGTCGACCCAGGACAGGTGGGTCACGCTCATGCCGTCGGTGACGATCTCGTACTCGATGGTCGTCACGCTCGGGTCGTAGGAGATGGTCTCCGTCTCCGCGGCAGCACGCGTCACCGACGGAGATGCATCGCTGACCACGTCGCCCCCTGACACTTCGGCGCCACGCCATGCCAGTGTCCCGGCGACCCCTGCCACGACCCCGAGCACGAAGACCCCCGCCACCAGGCTGGTGGGCCACCGTCGCCCGTTCGCGCTGGCGTGCGGGGCATCCTTCGTCGCGTCCATCACCGATCAGGCTAGTGCGGCAAGATGCGAGTCAGCAGGTTTCACCAACGACAGTCCGGGGTATGCCTGCATCGGTGCATCACCGCACCGCACGAGCAGGGAGCCCCACAATGAAACTCCGTTCCGCTGTCGCCACCGGCGCTCTGACCGGTGTCGCCCTCGTCGCAGCCGCCGCTCCGGCCATGGCCATGGGCTCCGGCAATCCCTATGAGGACATGCAGGCCGGGGTCACGTACACGGTCTACGAGCCGACCTTCACCGCCGGACTCAAGCAGCAGCACGTCGGACCCAATCTCGTACCGGCCGCGCCCGGGGTTGAGCAGAACCTCTTCGCGTTGTACGGAAAGAAGCACGGACGCAACCTGAACATCACCGAGGGCAACCCCATGACCAGCGACATCGGTGTCGGCGAACTGGTGAAGACCACCAAGGTCAACGGCCAGACCGCCAAGGTCTACGCCTACTGCGATCCGGAGTCGACCAAGAAGTGCTCACTGGCTGACATCAGCAAGGTCGGCGGCCATGTCGATGTCACCCTGCCGGCCGGACCGAACCTGCGTGAGACCCGCGTGTGGGTCGAGACCATCGGCCCCAAGGCCATCTCGGGCCAGCAGTTGATCAAGGTCGCCCAGGGCCTGCAGCCCGTCTCGTAGACAGCCGCGGCATCACCCGCTCCCATCCTCTCGGCGGGAGCGGGACCGGTGCACGAAGAGCAGCACGCCGCTCGCCACCGCGACCACCAGCAGCGTGGCGAGTGCCGGGCCCTGCCACGGGCTCTCGTCCACCTCGGCGATCGTGTAGCGGAAGGTCACGGTGCCCTCAGCCTGCTCCGGGGCCGGGTACGGCAGGGCCTGCCCGGCGTAGGAATCCGCCGCTGCGATGTACGCGAGGGCCAGGGCAGGCTCCTTGGACGCCTTGACGATCTTCGCCTCCATCGCCTCGGCGCCGCGACGCAGCAGTTCGTAGGCGCCCTTGTCGAGTTCCTCACTGCCCTGGTAGGCCTTGTCCACACCGGCGGTCAGTCGGTCGAGGTCGGCCCGCAGCGTCCGAAGATCCGTCTCCCCCTGCTGGATCGCGGTGAGGGCCTCCGAGGGGATCTCCGGGTTCCCTTTCACCAGATCGTCCAACTGGCCCTGCAGCCCGGTGGCGGTCGTCACCGCACGGTCGACGTAACAGGTGAGCTGGCGGGTGGCCGAGTCGATGTCGCGCAGGCCACCGGTCAGCTCGTCGATACCCGCGGCCAGTTTCGCCAGATCACCGGCCAGCTTCGCCACACCGTCAGCCAGTTCCTTTTCAGCCTTGACGATGCGGGTGAGCAGGTCGACCGAGAACTGCGCCATCGGATCCTGCCTGCTCCTGACCGGTGTCAGTTCGAGCTCAGCCGACGGCACCGCGAACGTGGCCGTCGTGAAGTCGAGTGCATAGTTCGCCTGGTAGTGCGCGAAGGGCGGGTAGAGCACCACCGGCCAGGTGACCGTCTGCCGTCCGAACCGGTCGACTCCGACGATCCCGCCGCCGTCACGTAGGAGTCCGCCCCCCTCGGGGAGAGTCACGGTGAACAGGCCTGCATAGGGAGCGAAGATGGGGAGCTTCTGCGCGTGCTCCACGCCCCGAGCATCGGTGTAGCGGACGACCTCGTCGGAGAAGACGGTGTTGGTGACGCGGTAACTCACGGTGAAGTCACCGCTCTCCCCGACCAGCGCGCTCGGCGCGACGGAGTCCTTGCTCGGGTCCTTCCGATACTCCGCGTGGACTCCGACGGGCAGCGGCTTGGTGAACACCGACTCCGTCGTGGCGCTGGTGACACCGTCACCGCCCAGCGGGATGAGGGCGGCTGGGCCCTCGACAGCAGGGGAACCGAACCGGTCGACGAATCTGATTCCCTCCAGGGAGGTGGGGTTCTTCACCGTCGTCTCCGGGAGGTCCTGCGCCGTGAGGTTGCTGGTGATGAGCGACGCCTGCGGCTGACCCGTCGGGCCGAGCTCGACGGTCACGAGGTCGTGCTTGCGCATGACCGCGGCCGGCTCCTTCCTGCCCTCTGCTCCGGCGGAGTCGAGGGCGTCATCAGGCTCGGCGGATCCGGTGGCATCGTCCCCCGGGGTGGCGGCTGCGGCATCGTCGGACGGAACGGTGGGCGCCGGCGCGAGAGGGGCGCACGGGTCGTCGGCGGCATGAACCGCGGGCGCGACCGCGGCTCCCAGCGCGGCAGTCAGGGCGATCGCGGCAGCCGCCGCGGGCAGACCGGTCACCCTCATGACACGTCCACCCGATCGGGCGACGGCTCGTCGGCTCGTCGTCCCCCGATCCACACATCGGCCACATGTGCGACGAGAGCCGTGACGGCGGAGGGCACGAGGATGCCGATGGCCAACTGGGACAGGGACGCGTCGCTGCCGCCGACCAGACTCCACGAGACCCCCGAGACGAGCGCGCCAACCATGACGGGCAGCCACAGGGACCGGGCGACGACGAGGACGCCGACGAGGCCGACCGCGAGCACAGCGATGGCCATGAGCGGCGCCGACCCCGCGAGGACCGGTGCACTGACGCCCTGACTGATCGCCAGTGCGGCGACCGTGAGGACCGCACCGATCACATAGCCGGCCGCCATGATGCCAGCGCGCATGGACGCACCCGGCCCCGCACTGAGCAGCAGGATCACCATCGCGAGCGCGCTGATCGTCGCGGCCGCACCGGCCGCCGGTGCCTGCCCGGGAAGGCTCACCGCGATCCACCAGGCAAGAACTGCCGAGGCCAACACGATGAGCACCCGGCGCGGAGCCACGCGAGCCAGGGAGCGATCCCGTCGAACAGCCTGCGTCGGTGCGCCCGGATCGGCCTCCAGTTCGATGACCGGCAGTGCGCGCCCGAGCCAGCGCGGCAGCCACCACGTGCCGCGACGGATCAGCACCATGACGGCGGGCACGAGCATGACGCGGACGACCGTCGCGTCGACGATCACGGCCGTCGACAGCCCGACACCGAAGATCTTCAGCAGCGGATCATCGGCGAAGACGAAGCTGCCGAACACCACCACCATGATGAGGGCCGCAGACGTGACCAGGCGCCCGGTCTCCGCCAGTCCGCGACGGACAGCAACGTGCATGTCACCTGAGCGGGCGAAGTGCTCGCGGAACGATGTGAGGAGGAAGACCTCGTAGTCCATGGACAGGCCGAACAGCACCGCGAACATCATCATCGGTACGTAGGCATCGATGGGCACCGGTCCGCTCAGGCCGATGAGCTCTGCCCCCCATCCCCAGACGAACACCGCGGTGACGACGCCGTAGGCAGCGGTGATGGAGATGAGGTTCATGACCGCTGCCTTGAGCGGGATGACCAGCGAGCGGTAGGCGATCATCAGGACGATGAACGCCAGCAGGATGACGATGCCGATGAACATGGGCGTCTTGTCCGCGATCACGGCGAAGAGGTCGACGGTCGTCGCGGTGAACCCTCCGACATACACGGCCATGCCGGTGATCGGCGTTCCGTCGTCGGACTGCTCGATCGTCGTGACGTCGAGAGCCTGCAGGGTCGACACCAGCTCCGCCGTCGCCGGATCCGACGGCCCGGTCGTTGGGATGACCTCGATCGCTGCGACGCCACCGCTCGGGCCGACATAGGTCTGACCGACATGCGTGATGCCCGGCACGCCCTTCAGGTAGGTCGACAGCGCGACCAGGCGCGGATCCTTCGCCCGTGGGTCGTCGTCCCCCGCTGATCCCCCGTCCGACGTCTGCTTCTCCTGACGGTCCGCCTCCTCCAATGCCGCCTTCAGCGACGTGTCGCGCTGATCGGGATCGGTGGCGGGAGTGAAGAGCTCGGCGACCACGATGAGCGGGCCGTTCTGTCCGGGCCCGAAGCCCTGGTCGGTGAGCGCGTAGGCCTCGGAGATCGTCAGTGTCCGTGGGAGGTTCCCCGGGTTGCTGGTCCCGAGCGTCATCTTCAGCGCCGGCGCTGCGAGAGCGGCGAGGATGACGACGGCCACGATCGTGAAGCGCCACGGATGCGTCGTCACCGCGCTGGCGAACCTGCCCCACCGGGAGGAGTCCAGCGCCGCCTCGGCCGTGGGGCCGTCCTCCACTCCTGGGCGGACGACCCGCTCACCGAAGACGGAGAACATGGCCGGTACCAGTGTCAGCGAGGCGAACACCGAGAGCGCGACCGCGATGGCCGCCGCCCAGCCGAGCGAGGCCAGCAGGTAGATACCGGTGAGGCTCAGCGAGAGCAGTGCGGCGACCAGCGTGCTGCCCGCGAAGACGACCGCCGAGCCGGAGGCACTCACCGCGCGCCCGATGGCCTCCTCGCGCGGCACGCCACGACGCAGTAGTGCCCGGTAGCGGGTCGTCATGAACAGCGCGTAGTCGATGCCGACACCGAGCCCGAGCATCGTGGCCAGGTTGTTGCCGACGGACGGGATGTAGATCAGCCGAGACAGGACCGCGAGGACCATGAGTGACGTGCCCACCGCGAGCAGCGCGTTGCCGAGAGGGACGACGACCGCGGCCCAGCGCCGGAAGAACACGAACATGATGAGGACTGCCGCGACGAGTCCGGCGACGTCGCTGAACTCGGTGTCCGGCACCGAGAGCGTCTCCCCGAGCCCGCCGCCGAAGGCGACCGCCGCCGCAGAGCCGGCCGTCTGCTGCGCCGTGCTGAGCAGCTCCTCGCCGAGGGCCTTGTCCTGCGCCACAGCCGGTGTGGGCGTCACCGCGATGATGGCGGTGTGGCCGTCGGTCGCGATCCCCGACGATCCGGGGGCCGGCACGGTGACGGTCTCCGTCGTCCCCAGGGCCTCGAGGGCCTCCTCGATGTCACGGAGCGTCTTCTGCCCGCTGCTGGCACCGAAGTCCACCGAGGTGTCATGCACCACCAGCGGGCTTGAGCCCGTCAGCGCGGGGCCGAAGGCCCCCTTCGCGAGGTCCTGCGCGATGGCACTGCTCGACCCCGGGGCCGCGGGTCCGGCGCTCGGTCCGGGCGGCAGCAGGAGGTGCGCGATGTTCAGCGCGACAGCCACGATGATCCAGGCGCCGATCGTGAGCCAGCGATGCCGTGAACAGGCCAGCGCCAGTCTCTGGATCGCGACCGTCATGCCTCAGGAGGCTAGTCCAGTCGGTGACGGCAGAAGCGGCATTCTTTCGCACCGACCACGATCGACTCGGCGCACTGCGGACAGGGTTGGCGCCGCTCCCGCGGCTCGCGCTTGAACCACGGCAGGAACGACCACGCATTGGGCTGCTGATCCCGCGGCTGCTCGATGCACGCCAGCCAGTAAAACGAGTACTGGCGCGCCTCCTTCGCGATGCGGCCGCTGGCTGCGTCGGCAATCTCCGAAGCCAGCGCTGATGCACTGCGCAGTGCCTCATCATCCTGCTGCCGCACTGCGGGCTTCGCGGCCGTGAAGGTCAGTCGCAGCGCCTCACCCGGGTCACCCGATGCGAGGGCGCTGCGCGCATTGGCCAGCGGATCGCCGTCCGCTGAGGATGTCATCGTGCCGGCTTGTCGTCGGCCAGAAGATCCTGATCGGTCTCACTGAAGGCATACCGCCCGTCATCCTCGCGATTGAGGATCCATACAAGGTCGAAGCGATCCTCCGGCCAGGCCTGCGGGATCTGAGCCGCGTCCGCGAGCGGGAAATGGTGCAGGAGTTTCGGCATGCTGCCGTGATGCCAGACGACGAGGACGTCCTGATCCTGCGCAAGGATGCTCGTCGCTGCGGCCTCGGCATCCTTGTGGGTGAAGTCCTCATCGATCGTCAGGCCGAGGCGTCCAGCCGTCGGAGTCGCGGTGTCGCGTTCCCGCTTGCTCTTGTAGTCGTGCGTCGGCTTGGTCGCGACGATGTGGCCGGGCCTCGTGAGGCCCGGGCGGTCGGGTGACGGCACGTGATCGAACAGGGCCGCGAGGGCTCCGGCGCGGGTCCAGCCGCGAACCGAGAGGGAATGCGGATCGTGCTGACCGTGGCGATCCACGCCGAGCGGTGGGCCGTCATCGGCCGGCTTCTCCGCGTGCCGGAGGAACATGATCGTGCGAGGCGCCATGGGAGCAACTATGTCAGCGACGCGTCAGGGCTGTCAGCGTCGCGCCGGGGCTGTCAGCGTCGCGCCAGTGACGTCTGCGACACGTTAAGGCTGTCCCGACCCGGTGCAGATCCCGGCAACCCCGATGATCCCGGTGGAGTTCTGCAGAGTTGAGCCGGTTCCCGGCTCAACTCTGCAGAACTCCACCGGTAGTTGGGCGGTTCTCAGGAATTGGACCGCTCGCGGGCGGCGCCTGTACTACTCGCCGCCGATGTCCTGGGTGAGAGAGTCCCAGACCACGGCGCGCACCTTCTGGCGGTACTTCATTTCCGTCTCAGACACCTTCGCGAGCTCACTCGCGACGTAGTCGACGTGCTCGGCGTCACCGGCATTGGCCGACACGAACTGACGCAACTCGAACACCCGCACCTGCAAGGCCATGCGTTCGGCGTTGGCCGAGTTGGCTCGCGCCGACAGTGTGGGCTCCTCGCGCACGGCCTTCTCCAGAGCGCCGTCGGGGCCAGCATCGATGGCCGCCTCCTGCTCGAGCTTCTCCATGAGCTCGTCCAGACCCCGTGCCACCGAACTCCACCAGACTCCGGAAGCCGCCGGAGCTTCGGCCAGCGTGGTCAGGGTCGAGTAGTACGTGGTGCTCATGGTGTCCTCCCGGGTCGGTCGGCCGTGCATGTCTGCTTCTCGATGCGGCGGGGATCACCCGCCTGCTGTTCTCAGTGTCGGCACGATGGGCCGCAGTGGCGCATCGAGAGGTCCTCAGGAGGGCCGCAGATATGTCGCAGAAATGTCTCCGCATGAGGGGAGAGTGACGGCCGTCACGTCCGTCGTCCAGGGAACGTGACCACCGGCGGCGTGGGACGGCAACGGCCTCCCGGCGCATGCGACACTCGCGCATGACCTCACGGCGCCCCGCGCTTCTCGCATCCGTCCTCGCTTCCCTCATGCTCGCCACCGGGCTCGCGCCCGCTGCCGCGGACGATGCCTCACCGGAACCCGTCGCCCCGGCCGATGCCCAGGTGACGTTCCTTGCAGGACTGCCCCACCGTGTCGACGCACTGGAGGCCGCCGCGGCAGCGATCAGCAGCCCGGGATCGCCGCGATTCCGCGAGCACCTCACGGTGGCGCAGGCGGCACGCCAGTTCGGCGCCACCGATGCCGCGATCACCCGGGTCACGAAGGCGGCCTCGCGGCTCGGCCTGCGTGCGCAGATCGACCCGACCCGTCTCCTCGCGCGCATCAGCGGGCCGGTCTCGGCCTGGGAGAAGGCCATGGGCACCTCCATCAGCTACGCGCCCGCCGAGGCCGGCAACCCCTACACCTACTTCGCCTTTCCCGTCGACAACGCCGATGTGGCACCGCCGATCGCGGGGAGCCCCACGTTGTGGGAGGACTACTACCTGGCGCAGGGCAACGCCCTGATGCCGGCACCCGCCGGGCTGGCAGCGGCAGTCACGACGATGGTCACCCAGTACGCGGAGTACGTCCCCGCCATGGATGTGCCCGCACCCGCCGGCGATGCCGCCACGGCTGTGCTCGCGAAGGTCCTCGGCGATGATCGCGCCCAGCACCTGGCCACCTCGCTGGCACGCCTGAAGCCTGCCGACCCCACGCCGGGGACAGGGCCGGCCACGCGCGCCCTGTACTACCCGGGCAGCAAACTCCTGGATCCGCCGACCAATCCGGCGTACGCGGCGATGGACAACTGCATCAACGATCCGGACGCCCCGATCGGCACCGGCATCATCGGCAACCCCCTCTCGCCGGAGAACTTCGTCGGTCAGGACCAGCTGTTCCGCGCCTACGGGCTGACCGGACTCCAGCGCAGATCCGGGGCCGACACCCGCAGTCGGGTGGCGATCATCAGCCTCGGCGGCGGGTTCTCCGAGGACGACCTCGCCCTCGCCGCATCGTGCTCCGGCTTCACCGCGCCCGATGTGAAGATCACGCTCGGCACCGGGATGCCGTCACCCGCGGTCAACGTCGACGACGAAACCACCCTCGATGTCCAGACGGTCAGCGCCACTCTGCGGCGGGCGTCGGAGATCCGACTGGTGCAGTCCAGCGGCGGCATGGAGTTCTCCTCGACCCTTGCGGACGCCTACTCGCGTGCCGTGACGGCCCAGCCGAAGCCGCACGCGGTGACCCTGTCGTACGGAATCTGTGAGCCCCTGCAGGCCGGTCGCGGCATGACGAGCACCGTCGACGGCCTGTTCGCCTTGGCGGCCGTCGTCGGCACCACGATCGCCGTCTCGGCGGGCGACGGCGGGTCCTCGGTCTGCCAGGAGCAGTTCGGCGAGCAGCTCGAACTCGTGCTCGCGCTGTACGCCGTCGCCCTCGAGGCCCAGAACTCGCCCGACCCGGGCGTCTCTCCCGAGGAACTGGCCTCCGACATCGCCCAGCTCGAGGAGGTCATCGCGACCCTCCAGCCCGGCGCCGCCTACGCCAGCAGCACCGCCGCATGGCCGGCGTCGTCTCCCTACGCCATGGCCGTCGGAGGCACCCAGATCGTCATGAACGCCGATGGCAGCCGCGCAGGCGAGGTCGTGTGGAACGACACGCCCTACATGGGTGGCGTGGTCGGCAACCTCGTCGGCACCGGCGGACCGAGCTCCTACTACGACGCACCTTGGTACCAGCAGCCGCTCACGGGCGCCAACACCCGCATCGTCCCCGACATCTCCGCGCAGGCCGGCCCCTTCCCGTCGCTGCCCATCGTCATGAACGGCAGCATCATCATCAACGGCGGCACCAGCCAGGCGTCACCGATGATGGCGGCGGCGATGGCGCTGGTGTCAGCGCGCGAGCGCGAGGCCGGGCGGCCGACCGTCGGATTCGCGAACCCCTGGCTGTACTCGGTGGCCCAGCGATACCCGTCGACGATGTACGACGTCACCGCGGGTGACAACCAGTTCGCCATCCCCTACTCGCTGACGAGCACCAACGTCCCGGCCTGCTGTCAGGCGACGCCGGGGTACGACGCCGCGACCGGGCTGGGCGTCCCCGAGTTCGTCGAGCTGCTCAAGCGAGTCCGATGACGTCCGAGGGAGTTTCAGCAGAACCTATGCAGAAACACCCCGGCCGTCTTAGCCTCAGACCGTGACCGACACCCTCCCCCACGTCGATCCGCACACCGACGCGTTCCACCAGAATCCGTACCCGACGTACGCGATGCTCCGGCATGAAGCGCCCGTCTACGAGATTCCGGACCAGCCCGGCCTGTTCTTCGTGACGACGTGGCCGCTGGTGCGTGAAGCGCTGATGGACCCGAAGCGGTTCAGCAGCCTCATGCCCGCAGCACGGCGTGACCTGCCGCCACCCGAGGTTGCTGACGAGGTCGAGGCCCTCAGAGCGCAGGGATTCCCCTACACACCGGCTCTCGGCGCGAATGACCCGCCGGATCACACGCGCTATCGCAAGATGGTCAACCGTGCCTTCACCGTGCGTGGACTCGCCTGGATGGAGCCTCTCGTCGACGAGGTCTCCGATCAGCTTGCCGCAGCGCTCCCCGACGACGAGGTCGTCGACATCATGGAGGCCGTCACCATCCCGTTGCCGGTGTGGGCGATCATGCGAATCCTCGGCGTCGATGACAAGTACCGCGAGGATCTGCGCCGATGGTCCGACTCCTCCAATGCCGCACTGGGTGGGAAGCTGTCCGCCGAGCGGTGGCTCGAGGTGGAGCGAGACGTGCTCGAGTACCAGCAGGTCATCTGCGCGGTGCTCGACGACCGCCGGGAGAACCCCCGCCAGGACCTGCTGACCGAGCTCGTGCAGCACGAGGAGAACGAGACCCCGCTGACCAATCAGGAACTCGTGTGGCTCGTGCGCGAACTGGTGGTGGCCGGCAACGAGACGACCATCCGGGCTCTGGCCGACATGATCGTGCGCATCGATGAGTTGCGTCAGGACGACCCGCTCATCTGGGACCGCATCCGCGATGACGAGGCGTTCCGTCGCGGGCTGGTCGAGGAGGGCATCCGGTTCTCCTCTCCTGTCATGGGCCTGTGGCGCCGGGTCACCCGCGACACCGAACTCGGCGGCACTCCGATCCCAGAGGGCTCGACGATCTTCATGGCGTTCGGATCGGCCAACCGGGACAAGGATGTCTTCGACGACCCCGACACGTTCGATCCGCTGCGCGAGAACGTGAAGGAGCACCTCGCCTTCGGTCACGGAATCCACGTGTGTGTCGGTGCCGGCCTGGCGCGCATCGAGGCGGCATCGGCGCTGCGGGCCTTGGCCGACAACGTGACGGCACTGGAAGTCATCGATCCGGACGGGCTGCGATTCGGGCCGAGCTTCGGGCTGCGCGGCATGCTCGGTGTGCCGGTCCGGGTGCATCGGCGATCGTCGTGAGCATGACACCCGGCGAGGTCGTCACCGCCCTCGTGCACGCATGTGAGCGTCGCGACCTCGATGCCGTATGTGCACTCGTCACCGACGACATCGAGTACGACAACGTGCCGATCGGCGTCGTCCACGGCCCCGAGGGCGTGCGAAAGGTCCTCTCAGGTGGCGTAACTCAGGCGGCCAGCGAGGTCGAGTGGGTCGTCCATCGTCAGGTGGAGTCCGGTGACACGGTCATGAACGAGCGCACCGACCGCTTCCTGGTCGACGGCACGTGGGTGGAGATCCCGATCGCCGCGGTGTTCGAGGTGCGCGACGGCAAGGTCGCGCTGTGGCGCGACTACTTCGATCTGGAGACGTACCGCAGGCAGCGCCCGTAGGCCCTGCTACGTGGCGTCGGGTCATCCGTGTCGCGCCGACGCGGCCGTCGTGACCTTCGCCCGGCCTCTACGGTCTCCTTCACGGGCGTTCCCAGAAACCGCGACCCGCGCGATCACGACGAATACGCTCGACAGCCTCCCGCTTTCGCTGGGAATCGCGCAGCATGCCCTCTCCACACGCAGTGACCTCAGGTGTCAGCTCGTCTCCGGTGATGGAGTCAGGCATGACTATCCCCTGCCGGTGGGACGATGCGGTTGGATCGCATCCGCCGGGACTGTCCCCAGGCGTCCGGCCTGGTAGTCCTCGAACGCCTCGATCAGCTCAGCCTTGGTGCACATGACGAAGGGGCCGTAGGCGGCGACCGGTTCGCGCAGCGGCACCCCGCCGAGGAGGAAGACCTCGAGAGCAGGGGCATTCGAGTCCTGCTGATCGTCGGCGGTGAGGACCACGGAGTCACCCTGCTCCAGGACGGCCAGCTGGCCGGACCGGAAGGGGCGTCGCTCAGCACCGACGGTGCCGCGCCCGGCCAGCGCGTAGGCGAGGGCGTTGTAGTCGTTCGGCCAGGGGACGACGACCTGCGCGCCCGGCGCGACCGTGATGTGGGTGATGGCGATGGGGGTGTGCGAGATGCCGGGGCCCGCGTGGCCGTCGACACTGCCGGCGAGGACACGGACGAGTGCGCCGCCGTCGGTCGACGAGAGCAGGGAGAAGTCCTGTCCCTGAAGATCCTGGTACTGCGGCGCGATGCGCTTCTTCTCTCGAGGCAGGTTGATCCACAGTTGCAGGCCGTGGAAGAGCCCGCCCGTCTCGACGAGTGCCTCTGGCGGCGTCTCGATGTGCAGGATGCCGTCACCGGCCGTCATGTACTGGGTGCCTCCGGGGCGGATCATGCCGCCGCCGCCGTTGGAGTCTTGGTGGATGAACTCCCCGTCGATGAGGTACGTGAAGGTCTCGAATCCGCGGTGCGGGTGCCAGGGCGTGCCCTTGGGCTCGCCGGCGGCGTACTCCACCTCACCCATCTGGTCCATGTGGATGAAGGGATCGAGCTTCTCCATCGGCACCCCGGCGAAGGCACGGTGCACAGGAAAGCCCTCGCCCTCGAAGCCGGTCGGCGCGGTGGTCAGCGAGGTGACGGTGCGGCCTCGCTCGGCGGGCAGGTCGGTCAGGCGGGGCAGGGTGAGAGTGTCAGCGGTGACAGCGGGCATGACGGCCTCCTTGGTCGAGGGCCTTTAGTTTACCCTTCAACTAACGATCGCGCCATCCCGATCACGGATGAAGGCCGAGGCCTTGGTGCTGAACAGCAGCCCGAGGATGACCAGTTCGACGATGATGATCGCCGCGGCACGCCACCACTCGCCGTGGAGGAGGAAGCCGAGACCGCCGATGAGGTTGATGACGGCCACGATGGCGATCAGCATGCGAGCCCACGCCCGGCCGCGCGCGAGGTAGACGGCGACCATCACGCGGATGAATGCGATGACGAGAGTGAGGGCACCGGCCACCAGCAGGCCCGTCACCAGGGACTCACCGGAGACGTCGATGACGCCCGTGTTGACAAGGGCAGCCTCGATGTCGTCGGCGACCCCGGCGTCACGCAGCTGGAGGGCGGCCGCGATCTGATCGAAGCCGGAGATCACGCCGATGGTGGCGGCGATCCACTGGAGGACGACGACGATGGTGAGGGATACCGGGCGCTTCATACCCCCACGCTATCCCCGCGAGTGGTCACTGGCCGTCCGAACGGTCACTACCCGTTCGAGTGGTCACTACGCGGGAATGACCACTCGAACGGGTAGTGACCACTCGAACGGGTAGTGACCACTCGCGGAGGGGTTTGTCAGAGGGGGAGCTTGCGGAACAGTGGACGGGGAACGCTCTTGAGCCCCGCCATCACGAATCGCAGCGGACCCGGCGCGTAGACCGTCTCCTTGCCCTTGCGCAGCGCCGTCACGATGATCTTCGCGACGTCCTGCGGGTCGATCGTCATCGGTGCCTCATCCAGGCCCGTCGTCATCTTCGTGCGGACGAAGCCGGGGCGGACGATCAGGACGCGAGCGCCCGTGCCGTGCAGCGCGTCACCCAGTCCCTGCGCGAACGCATCGAGACCGGCCTTGGTCGAGCCGTAGACGAAGTTCGAGCGACGGGCACGGTCACCGGCGACGCTCGACAGCACGACGAGCGTGCCGTGTCCCTGCTGCCGCAACCGCGCCGCGACCCGCAGGCCGACGCTGACCGCCCCGGTGTAGTTGACGGTGGCGACCTCGACGGCGGCATCCGGATCGGCCTCGGCGGCGGCCTGATCACCGAGCAGCCCGAAGGCCAGCAGGGCGACATCGATGTCACCGCCGTCGAAGGCACGGTCGACGACGTCAGCGTGCTGGGACGTGTCGGAGGCGTCGAAGTCCATGACCTCGACCCCGGGGATCATCGCCTTGTTCAGGGTCGCGACCGCCTCATCGAGCGCAGGCGACGGACGCCCGGCCAGCACGACACGGCGCAGGCGCCCGCGTGGGAGTGCAAGCACCGTCGCGATCGCGATCTCGCTGCTGCCGCCGAGGACGAGTACGCCTTGGGGTTCGCCGAGTGCATCCATCACAGGGACAGTCTCCTTGCCAGATCAGAGGTGAACACGCCGTCAGGGTCCATCGCATCGCGCTGCCGCTGCCACTCCGCGAGCCGGGGATAGCTCGCCGCCATCATGGCCGGTGACATCCGGGAGTCCTTCGCCAGATACAGGCGCCCGCCCGCAGCGAGGACCTGCTCGTCGAGCCGGTCCAGGACGGGGCCGAGGCCGTCGACACCGGCGGGGACGTCGACGGCGAGGGTCCAGCCCGGCTGCGGGAAGGACAGCGGCCCGGGATTCGCCGCCCCGAAGCGCTTGAGCACGGTGAGCGCCGACAGCGCCCCGACACCTCGCAGCGCCGCCAGCGCCTCACCGACCAGCTGGCCGGCAGCGTCGGGCACCGCGAACTGATACTGCAGGAAGCCCTGCGGGCCGTAGGCGCGGTTCCAGTCCTGCACGATGTCGAGCGGGTGGAAGAACTCGGCAATGTGCTGGAGTTCCCCGTCGCGCTGCTTCGGGGCCTTGCGGAACCACGCCTCGTTGAACGCCCGCATCGTCAGGGGGTTGACCAGACCGTTGGGGATCAATGGCGGAGCAGAGGCGAGCACCTTGGGGTCGAAGGCCAGCGGATCCTGCGCAGCCGCACCGGTGAGCCGCTCGGCACCCGCGTGATCGCCGCGGGTGAGCACCCCTCGACCGGACGGATGCACGCTGTCGACCCACGCGACGCTGTAGCGGTAGGCGTCATCGCCACTGAGCATGAGGTCCATGACGTGGTCGAGGTCGCGCGTGCGCACGGTGTCGACGCTGATCCGGGAGCTGGTGATCGGGATGAGGTCGAACGTAGCTTCGGTGATGACGCCGGTGAGCCCCATGCCGCCGACAGTCGCCCAGAACTCGGTGGGGGTGCTGACCTGATCGAGGACGCGGACCTCACCCCGGCCGTCGACCAGAGTCATCGACTGAACATGGGAGCCGAATGTGCCGTCGCGATGGTGGTTCTTGCCGTGGACGTCTGCGGCGATGGCCCCGCCGACCGTGACCATCCGCGTGCCCGGTGTGACCGGCACGAACCAGCCGTGCGGGATGAGCGCGCGCATCACCGCATCGAGGCTGACGCCGGCTCCCACCGTCGCGGTGCCGGCTGCCACGTCGAGTTCGATGCGGTCCATCGCGGAGAGGTCGAGGACCGTCGCACCGCCCGACTGCGCCGCATCGCCATAGGAACGGCCCAGACCTCGAGCCAGGATCCCTCTGCCTCCCGCAGATGTGATGGATGCGCGGATGTCGTCCACGGACATCGCGGCCCGCACGACTGCGGTGCTCGGGGCGGTGCGGCCCCATCCCGTGAGCGTGCGCTCACCGGGCAGCCGTTCCAGCGGGGACGTCATCGTGCTCATGACCTCATACTCCCAGCGCACCGAGCCCGAAGAGGACCAGCCAGGCCAGACCGAGGATCTGCAGTGCCCGATCACGCAGGACCACATCCTCGGGCGCCTCAGCCGTGGCGCGGTCGATGTCGACGGCATATCGGAGGATCGCGAGCACGAAGGGCAGCACGCTCCACTGCGCCCACGGGAAGGTCGAGTCGTTGCCGGCCACCTCGAACGCCCACAGGCAGTAGGCCGTGATGGCCACTGCAGCGGCGACGCCCCAGACGAAGCGCAGGTAGCTGGTCGTGTACCCGTCCAGGCTGCGTCGGTGCGGGCCGTCGTCGTCAGCGGCCTTGAGGTGCTCGAGCTCACTGAATCTCTTGCCCGCCGCCATGAACAGCGAGCCGAAGGCGGCCACGATGAGGAACCACGGCGAGATCGGCAGGTCGGCCGCGGCACCGCCCGCGATGGCGCGCAGGAGGAAGCCCATGGCCAGCAACGCCAGTTCGATCACCGGCTCGTGCTTGAGGAACAGCGAGTACGCGAGCGTGAACACGGCATAGGCCGCGACGATTCCCAGCAGTGAGGTCGAGACGAGGAAGGCCAGGACGAGCGAGGCTGCGGCAAGGACCAGCGCGGTGATGATCGCGGCGGTCTGCGACACCTCACCCGAGGCGATGGGGCGGTACCGCTTGGTGGGATGCGCGCGATCGGCCTCCACGTCGCGAATGTCGTTGACCAGATAGGTGGCACTCGACATCAGGCAGAAGACGACGAACGCGAGCAGGGCCGGCACGAGCACGTCAGGTTGCAGGATCGAGCCGGCGGCCAGCGGGGCTGCGAAGACGAGGACGTTCTTCAGCCACTGACGCGGGCGCAGTGCAGCGACGAGCGCGACCGGGGTCGAGCGCGAGGGAGCGTCAGGCATTGCGCTCCTCATGCTGCCCGGGCTCGGAGTCGCCGAGGATACGAGCGATCTGCGGCACGACGAGGTACCAGGTGATGACGTGCATGAGGATCAGCAGAATCCGGGTGCCCCAGCCGACGGACGAGGGCTGGTCGATGGCCGGGAAGAGGGACGCCAGCGCGAGCAGCGTGCCCACCCAGTAGACGAGAGCGCGGGCATGGGAGAGGCCGCGCGCCAGGAAGGCCGCGAGGGAGAACAGCACCGCCGCCACGACCGGCAGGAGCAGGAAGACGAACCAGGGCATCGGCTCCGGGTCATTGCCTCCCCACCAGACCAGGGCGAAGTCGGCTCCAGCGATGCGTCCGATCAGGTAGAGCACGAAACTCAGGACGGAGGACCAGGCTCCCGTGACCACTCCGGCGTAGACGAGCCGACGGACGGTGGGGTTCGCCGACGTCGGTGGTGCGACCGGGGTCATGGACTCCAGCCAGAAGGACGCGGG
>JAUHZW010000225.1 GCA_030425745.1 Actinomycetes bacterium | reverse complement strand
GATGCGGTAGATCTCGTACGTCTGCGACCCCACTGCCAGGGATCCCCGTGCTCCGAAACTGTCGATGCTGCCCACCAGGGATTCCTCCGGTTCAGTGCGTGGATATCTCGACGTCAAGATAACGCATCCGTTCGTCGCTCCCCCACTCACGCTCGCGTGAGCAACGCCACCGTCTCCAGATGGTGCGTCATCGGAAATGCGTCGAAAGCGCGCAGTCGCTCCAGCCGATAGCCGCGCTCCTGAGCGACGCCGACGTCGCGAGCGAGAGCCACCGGATCGCAGGCCACGTAGACCAGACGGGGGATCTCCGCCTCGCAGAGTTCGCGCATGAGCGCCGCCCCGGCTCCGGTTCGAGGCGGGTCCAGCACGACGCCGTCGGGGGCCGCGAGGTCCTCGCTTGCCAGCCATCGCGCGACGTCGGACTCCACGAAGTGGACCTGTGGCAGATCCCCGAGCGCGTCCCGGCCGCAGCGAACGGCAGCGGACGAGCCCTCGACCGCCACGACACCGCCGGAGGGACCGACCACTTCGCCGAGGCACGACGCGAACAGGCCCACGCCGGCGAACAGGTCCCACCACTGCTCACCCATCGTCGGAGCCCCGAACTCCATGACCGCACGCACCAACGCCCCGGGCAGCTCGGGGTGCACCTGCCAGAAGGCGTCGTCGGTGAGCTGCCAGGTCCGGGGCCCTGAGGACACCTCACGCACCTCAGTCGGGGCGCTGCCGGGAGTGTCGTGGCCTTCTTCGGCGAGCAGGCAGCGGTCCATCGCGACGACGTCATGGCTCCGATGGCGCCGCAGACCTTGGATCCCATGCCGACGGGCCCACGAGACGCGCGTGCGCCAGCGCAGTCCGTCCGGATGGCCGGGAAGTTCGCGAACCTCCGTGTCGAGCGCCGCAATCGCGTCATCGTCGAGTCCGGCGAAGCGCTGCAGCGATGTCCGGAGCACCTCGGACTTCAGCCGCCGCTGCGCGGCGACCTCGACGTGCTGGAAGTCGCACCCGCCGCACCCGCCGGGCCCGGACCAGCGGCACGGGGCCTCGACACGGTCCGCGGCAGGCGTGATGATCTCGATCGCGTCCGCCCGCATGATGCGCCGGTTCACGTCGGTGACGCGCACCCGAACCCGCTCCCCCGGCAGCGCGTGGCGGATGAACACGACGCGTCCGCCCTCGTGGCCGATCATGTGACCCCCGTGCGCCACCCGCAGCGCGGTCACCTCGAACTCATCGCCCACCTCGATCGGGGTCGATCCCTGCGCGCGCACGCTAGACGTCCTCCTTCGACGAGCCCAGCCGCCACGGCACGCTGGTGACCATGACGCCCGGCACGAACAGCAGCCGGCTCTTCAGACGCAGTGCCGACTGATTGTGCAGCAGCTGCTCCCACCACCGGCCCACGACGTACTCGGGGATGAAGATCGTCACCACGTCCTGCGGACTCTCCTCCCGCAGCGCCTTCACATAGTCCAGCACCGGGCGGGTCACTTCTCGGTACGGCGATGCGAGCACCTTCAGGGGGATCGGGATCCCCTGCCGCTCCCACTCCCGCTCGAGGATCCGGGTCTCGGAGTGATCGACGTCGACCGTGACGGCCTCGATCACGGTCGGGCGTGACGCACGGGCATAGGAGATCGCCCGCAGGGCGGGCTTGTGGACCTTGCTGACGAGCACGATCACGTGCACACGGGCCGGCAGCGTGACCTTCTCATCGCCGTAGGTGAGCATCTCGGTGCGCACTCGCTCGTAGTGGCGGTTGATGGCCTTCATCACCACGTAGATGAGCGGGATGAGGACGACGACGATCCACGCCCCCTTGGTGAACTTCGTGACGAGCACGATCACGAGCACCGATCCGGTCATGGCCAGCCCGATCAGGTTCACCAGACGCGAACGGAACATCGGTCGTCGCACCGCAGGGGACTGCTCGTCCCTCAGCAGCCGATTCCAGTGTCGGACCATGCCGATCTGGCTCAGGGTGAACGAGATGAACACCCCGATGATGTAGAGCTGGATCAGGCTGCTGACATCCGCCTGGAAGACGATGACGAGCACGACGGCCAGGGCCGCCAGGCTCATGATGCCGTTGCTGAACGCCAGACGATCGCCGCGTGTGTGCAGCTGCTTGGGCAGGTATCCGTCGCGTGCGAGGACCGACCCCAGCACGGGAAAGCCGGTGAAGGCGGTGTTGGCCGCAAGCGCGAGGATCGTGGCCGTCGCGATCGCCACCACCAGAACAGGGATCGCGTTGCGATGGAAGACCGCGTCCGCGATCTGGACGATCACCGTCTTCTGCGCCTGCCCTTCCGGAAGGCCGATGAGATCGGCGTCGATGCTGGTGACCTTGACCTGGGTCTTGATCGCCAGCCAGGTGATCCCGGCGAACATCGCCATCGAGATCACGCCCAGAAGCGCGAGAGTCGTGGCGGCGTTCTTGGACTTCGGCTCGCGGAAGGCCGGGACACCGTTGGCGACCGCCTCAATGCCCGTGAGTGCTGTGGTGCCGGAGGAGAAGGCACGGGCCACGAGGAAGGCGAGCGCGAGGCCTGCGAAGGAGTTCTCCGCGACGATCTCCCACCCGGCGCTCTCGGCAAGGAGCGTCTCCCCGAAGACCAGCACCTCGACGGCGGCCCACCCCATCATGGCGAAGATCGACGCGATGAACAGGTAGACCGGGATCGCGAAGAAGGCTCCGGACTCCTTCACTCCCCGGAGGTTCATCAGCATCACCAGGGCGATGAGACCCACGGCGAACCACACGTTGTGGTACTCGACGAAGGGGATGATGGACCCGAGGTTCGCGACCGCAGCCGAGATGGATACCGCGACGGTCAGGACATAGTCGATGAGCAGCGCACTCGCGACGAAGACGCCCCAATTGGGACCGAGGTTCTCCGAGACGACCTCATAGTCACCGCCTCCGCCCGGATAGGCGTGCACGGTCTGCCGGTACGAGGCGATGACGGTGAAGTAGACGAGCGCCACGGCGAGGGCGACCCAGACCCCGTACTGGTACAGCGAGAAGCCCCCCAGTGCGAGGACGAGCAGGATCTCCTGGGTGGCGTAGGCGTTCGAGGAGAGCGCATCGCTGGCGAAGACCGGCAGCGCGATCCGCTTCGGCAGCATCGTCTCACCGAGGCGCTCATTGGTGAGCGCACGTCCGACGAACAGACGCTTGAGAAGGGGCGAGGCCGGCACGTCCAACGAGCCTACCCGCCGGTGACTCAGTCATGGAGCACCCGGCCGTGTAGCGTTCAACCGTGCACATCGTGATCCTCGGCTGCGGTCGAGTGGGCTCACAGCTGGCCCACCGGCTCGATGAGCTCGGCCACTCGGTGTCCGTCGTCGACCAGGACCCCAAGGCCTTCCGCAAGCTGAGCCCGGACTTCACCGGGCAGACGGTCACCGGAGTCGGCTTCGACCGCGAGACCCTCGAGAGCGCGGGCATCCGGCGCGCCCATGCCTTCGCCGCGGTCAGCAGCGGCGACAACTCCAACATCCTCGCGGCGCGCGTCGTGCGCGAGACCTACGGCGTCGAACAGGTCGTGGCCCGCATCTACGAC
>JAUHZW010000224.1 GCA_030425745.1 Actinomycetes bacterium | reverse complement strand
TCCATGACGCAGCGGAGTGCCGGGCTCGACCAGCTCCGAGCCGGTGGACACCACGGCGACCCGGGGGCGCGGCCGCACCCGCACGTGGCCGCAGCCGACCGCGGCGAGGATCGCCATCTGCCGGGCACCCACGAGGGTGCCGTCGGTCAGGACGACATCACCGGCGATCACGTCCTCCCCTGCTCGACGCACATAGGCGCCCTGATCGACCGGTGCCGCGATGCGAACGGTCTCGGTGCCGGCATCCGTGCGCTCCACGGGAACGACGGCGTCAGCGCCTGCCGGCATGGGGGCACCGGTCATGATCCGCACGGTGGTGCCGGGACCGACCTCCTCCGTGGAGCGGTACCCGGCCGGAACATCGTCGATGACGGTCAGCTCGACGGGCGAACCCTCCGTCGCCCCGGCGACATCCGCGGCGAGCACCGCGTAGCCGTCCATCGACGAGTTGTCGAAGGACGGCAGGGGCCAGGGCGCCGTGACGTCCTCCGCGAGGACACATCCGTGCGCAGACGACAGCGGCACGTCGATGACGGACAGGGGCTCCACGCTCGCCAGAACCCGGGCGAGGTAGTCATCGACACTCAGCATGGTTGGACTCTAGGTGCTGCGAACGCGACGGGCGCGGTCAGCGCAGGAACCGCTACCGCTCGGCTCTGCTGTTCGTGCCCTTGACACCCATCGTCACGGTGAGCATCCGCGCCCGGACATCGCCCTTGTTGCTGGTGTTGTGCCAGATGCCCTGCGCCTGGACGAAGGCCGTGCCCGCGGCGTAGTCCTTCACCACCCCGGCGTCGTACTCGATGCTGATCGCACCCTCGAGGACATAGACGTAGACCGGTACGCGGTACTTGCGCCAACCCGTCTCCTGGCCGGGCTCGAGGACCTCGATCTCACTGCTGATCTCGGCCTTCTTGATCTTCTTCGGGTAGGTGATCCGCTGATCCAGCGCGTTGATCGCCTGCGCGTCGAGCAGGATGGCCGCCCCCTCCGGCCCCACGACCTCGACGGCTGTGGGATCACCCTCGCCCGGCGCCGCCTCCTCGTCTCCTCCTCCGCACGCGGCGAGCGTCCCGGCGAGCGCCAGGGCGAGTGCGGCGGCGGCGATGCGGCGGACTGGACGGCGCTGTGCAGCTGCGGTGGGGGAAGGGGTCATCTGTTCACTGTAATCCCGCTGATCGGTCCCCGCCGGGAACAACGACGATCCGTGGCACACTCCGCGCATGACGGAGGGAGCCGCCGACGGCGCACCGGTGAGGTCCCGCTCACCGTGGGCGGCCCTCGCGCCGTCGCACACCGTGCCGGCCACCTCGTGGCGATCCGGATCGCGCTGGCGCAGCAGCCCACGGACATTCGCGCTCCTCGTCATTGGGCTCTGGCTGTTCGGCACCGGCGAGGCGATGCTGGTCACCGCGACCATCGGCAACGGCCCGTGGACCGTGCTGGCCCAGGGCCTGACGGTCCGCCTGCCGCTGACGATCGGGATGGCGACGTTCCTCACCAGCGTCGTCGTGCTGCTGCTGTGGATCCCGCTGCGGGAGCGACCGGGGCTCGGCACGATCATGAACGCGATCGTCATCGCCCTCGCGCTGCAGGTGATGGTGGGCGTGCTGCCGGAGATGACCGGCACCAGCGTGCTCTCCCTGCTCGCACGACTTCTCATGGCCCTCATGGGCATCGCCCTGATCGGACTGGGCAGCGGCATCTACCTCACGACAGGCCTGGGTCCGGGGCCGCGAGACGGCTGGATGACGGGCATCCACCAGCGCACCGGCTGGCCGGTCAGCGCGGTCCGCATGGGGATCGAGGCGACCGTGCTCGTCATCGGTTGGCTGCTCGGGGGCACGGTCGGCGTCGGCACCGTGCTGTTCGCGCTGCTGATCGGCCCGGCCGTGGGGTACGGCCTCAGGCTGGCCGCGGCGCTGGACGGTGGTCCGCCCCCGAGGTCCGTCGACAGCGACGAGCATCCCGAGCTCGAGGCCTGACCGCCGGACAGGTGCCGTCCGCGCACCTATCCTCATGGCCCATGGCTGCCCAGATCTGGCTCATCCGACACGGGGAGACCGAGTGGAGCCGCGCCGGGCGCCACACCGGTCGCACCGACGTACCCCTGACCCCCGAGGGTGAGGCGGCTGCCGCTGCGCTCAGGGGCTCCGTCTCCACCATCAGGCCCGGGCTGGTGCTGAGCAGTCCACTCCTGCGGGCACGGGAGACCGCTCGGCTGGCGGGGCTGCACCCCGATGCCTACGACGACGATCTGCTCGAGTGGGACTACGGCGCATGGGAGGGCCGCACCACCAAGGAGATCCGAGCCGACCTCGGTGACCCGGAGTGGCTCATCTGGGACCACCCCGTGCCGCCCGGCGACACTCCCGGAGAGCAGCTCGGCGATGTGCGCAGGCGGGTGCACCGCGTGCTGGATCGCTGCCTGCCCGTCCTCGCGGACGACGGGGACTGCATCCTCGTCGCGCACGGCCACGTTCTGCGCATGCTGACCGCCACGTGGCTGGGCCTGCCGCCGATCGACGGCCGCATGTTCGCCCTGAGCGCCGGCCGGCTCTCGGCCCTCGGCTTCGAGCACGAGACACACGTCATCACCCTGTGGAACTCCGGGAGCTGAGCGCGCTGGTGGGCGATTTGGCAGGATGAGCGCGTGACCGACGACTCGACCCGACGGACGCTGCGCTTCTCGCTGTTCCTGCAGGGCTTCGCCTTCCTCATGCTGGGTGCTGCCACGCTGGTGCGCGCGATCGCCATCGGGTGGGACACCGTCACGCTCTTCTTCGCTGCCGGGATGATCATCATCGCCGCAGCCGCGGGCTGGACCCTCTCCCGGCTGCGCGAGGAATGAGCACGGCCCCGGTCTGGCGCGGGTTCGCCAGCGACAACTACGCCGGAGTCCACCCGGAGGTCATGGCCGCCATGATCTCCGCCAACCCCGGGCATCAGGTCTCCTACGGCGAGGACGCCGTGACGGAGGCGCTGCAGCAGCGGGTGCGCGAGGTATTCGGCCCTGCGGCGCAGGTCTTCCCGGTGTTCAACGGAACCGGAGCCAATGTCACGGCCCTGCAGGCGGCCACGAACCGCTGGGAGTCGGTCATCTGCGCCGAGACCGCACACATCAGCGCCGACGAGGGTGGAGCCCCGGAGGTCATGGCCGGCCTGAAGCTCTGGACCATCCCCACTCCTGACGGCAAGCTGACCACCGAGCTCATCGACACTCAGGCGTGGGGCTTCGGCTTCGTCCACCGCTCCCAGCCCGGGATCGTGTCGCTGACGCAGTCGACGGAGTACGGCACCGTCTACACGATCGACGAGCTGCGCACGCTGGCCGACCACTGTCACGGCCTCGGCCTGAAGGTGCACGTCGACGGCGCGCGGCTTGCCAATGCCGCCGCAACCCTCGGCTGCTCGCTGGCCGAGGCCGCCACCGGTGCAGACCTGATCTCCCTGGGCGGCACCAAGAACGGCGGGATGATGTGCGAGGCCGTCGTCGTCCTCGACCCCGATCTGGCGACCGCTGTGGACTACCTGCGCAAGACGTCGATGCAACTGGCGAGCAAGATGCGCTTCATCTCCGCGCAGCTGCTGGCGCTG
>JAUHZW010000223.1 GCA_030425745.1 Actinomycetes bacterium | reverse complement strand
GCACGCGACCGGAGTGCGAGGCGGGCACCGAACGGGAACGCGCAGTCTGTGCTGTCATCGATCAGGAGTTGATCGATGTGGCGCGGCTGGACGACAAGACCGTGCAGCACGCGGCGTCGTTCTTCCCCGACGGCGAGTTCGCCGACCTGGTGATGGCGGCCTACATCGTCGAGGCGCGCACCCGGCTTCGGCTGGCCTCCGAGCGCCTGCTCGGAGGTGTGGGATGACGCGCGCGGTGCGGGTGCCGTCGGGAGCAGATGGACGTCCCGTCGGTCGGGATGCCGAACTCGTGAGGCGTCTGGCTGCCTACCAGGACACCGTCATGCGGTCGGCTCAGCTTGACCCGGTCACGACGGAACTCGTCCGGCTGCGGTGCGCGCGCCAGCACGACTGCCGCATCTGCCAGTCGCTGCGCCTCTCCGCCGCCCGTGACCTGGGAGCCGACGACACCCTGCTCACGCAGATCGACCACTATGAGAGCAGCGACCTGTCCGAGCGACACAAGGTCGCGCTGCGGCTGGCGGATGCGATGATCTGGCACCCGTCGGATATCTCCGACGACCTGGTGGAGCAGGCCCATGAGCACTTCACGGACGCCGAGTTGTCGGAACTCCTCCTCGACATCACCAAGTGGAGCACCCAGAAGATCCACGTGACGCTCGGGACGGACGGCACGGATCGGGTCCCCCTCGATGACGACGGCATCGCCCTGCTGACCTTCGACCAGGCCGGAACGGCCGTGGTGCGTCACACGTAGACGGCCGACACGTCTGACCGGTCAACCGGCCCGTTGTCGTTCCCCAACGCCTACGGTGAGGGGTGTGACCGAGGGGGTCATGACGGGGGATGAGGGGCACGACGGAGGAACGGTGAGCGCACAGGATCTCGGACCCACCATGGAGGAGCGCGAAGCGCTGAGCCGCCAGGCGGGCGACACCTTCGCTGCCGTGGATGCCTCCGGACAGGTGCTGTGCTGGTCCGACGACCTGCGCCCGACCGGCATTCCGTTGGCCGCGGCCCTCGTTCCCGACGATGCCCGCCTGCTCCCCGCCGTCCTGACTGATGCGGTGACGGGCCCGCACTGGCTGCGGCTGGTCGATGTCCAGGGCCACGGCCGCTGGATGGCGGTCTTCGCGATCCCCCGGGACAGCGGGTGGCTGGTCGAGTTCCGGGATGTGCGGACCCTGGGGCCGGCAGTGCCTCAGGAGGGCGGCGGCATCGCTGATCGCGATCAGGTCCTCAACGAGATCGCGTGGCTGCTCTCGGCCACCCCGCGTACCGGCAAGGAGACCGCAGTCGTCAGCTGCTCACTTGAGGGGCTTTCGGACCTGCAGGCCGAGCACGGCCGGCAGGTCAGCGACGAGGTCATGCGGGTCCTTCTCGGTCGCGTCTCCGATGCGCTGCGCTCAGGTGACCTCGTGGCCCGGATCGATCAGGCGCAGCTCGTCGTCATCCTCCGAGGGGTCCATGACCTCAAGGGTGCTGTGCGGGTGGCCGAGCGGATGCAGAAGGCGGTCAACGAGCCGGTGTCGATGCCCTTCGGTGATGTCGAACAGGGGATGAGCGTGGGCCTCACCCTCATCCAGCGTGGCGAGAGCGTCGACTCCGTCCTCGATCGTGCCGAGGGGGCGCTGGAGTTGGCGGTGCAGGCCGGGACGAACAGGATCATCACGAGTCCGCCGCTGTGACCATGCTTAGACGCATGTGATCATGCGCTGATGCATGTGATCATGCGGCTAAGCATGTTACCCTTCGGGCATGTCGAAGACCGTCCAGATCCGAGAGATCCCCGACGAGACGTATTTCAAACTCGCTCAACGAGCAGCTGATGCCCGCGTGTCGGTTCCGGACTATCTGCGGCGTCTGGCCGAGAGGGACGTCGCTCGCCCGTCCGTGACCGAGTGGGTGGAGCGGACCCGTCTTCGTGGCGGCCCGGAGCGCGCGTCGGATGCCGTGGCCGCACTAGACGAACTTCGAGGACCGTGGCCAACTGATGCTGGTCGTTGACGCTTCATGCCTCTACGAGGTCGTCAGTGAAGGGCCTCTCGCTGAGGCAACACGCAGAGTCATGGAGTCGTTCGAGGAACTGTCTGCCCCTGAGTTGATTGATGTCGAGGTGGTCAGCCTCATTCGCCGAGACGCAGGAAGATCAGTGTTGGCGCCATCGCGCGCTGACATTGCGCTCGCAGACGTCAACGATTGGTGCGGCGAGCGCATACCGCTGCGACCCTTCAACGAGCGCGTGTGGCAGTTGCGAGCAAACGTTCGCACCTGGGATGCCTACTACGTTGCGCTCGCGGAGTACCTTCAGGCGCCCCTGCTCACACTCGATCGTCGACTGGAGTCGGCCCAGGGCCCTACGTGCCGCTTCGTCGTGCCCGCATGAGCATCGGGCACACCTTGTACGCGCTGATGTCGTGATGTCGTGATGTCGCGAACCGGAGTGACCGGCGTCTGGAGGTCGGCCTAGCCTTCGGGCCATGACGACCCCGCAGGCCCGTGTGCAGTCGGCGTGCCGACTCATGGACGAGGCCGGCGGCCCGGTGGCGGTTTCGCAGCTCGCTGACTCGCTGGGGTGCAGCCCGCGTCAGGTCCAGCGGGACTTCGCTGAGGTGCTGGCTGTCTCGCCGCGGCAGTACGGGCAGGCGGTGCGCACTGAACGGACCCGCGCCTCGTTGCGATCGTCGGACACCGTCCTCGATGCTGCGTTCGATGCGGGCTATGGATCGGTGCGCGGGTTCTACGAGGAGGCTGCACGGCGGCTGGGGATGACCCCATCGGCCTATGCCGAGGGCGGTGCTGGAGTGCTGTTGTGGTCAGCCGTCACCACCGCTGTGGGTGATGTGGTCGCGGTGGCGACACCGCGAGGCCTTGCGGCCGTGCGGATCGGCTCCATGGACGATGTCGTCGACGAGCTCCGGGGTGAGTTCCCGGCAGCCGAGCTCATCCGCGACGATGCCGCCATGGCCGACGTCATGACCGCCCTCGCGCACCTCGCTGCCGGGCGACCGGCCCCGTCGCTGCCTGTCGATGTGCAGGGCACGGCCTTCCAGGCCCGGGTGTGGGACGCCCTGCGCGAGATCCCCGCCGGTGAGACCCGGACGTACACGCAGGTGGCCGAGTCGCTCGGCAGTCCGTCGTCCGTCCGGGCAGTGGCGCGCGCGTGCGCGACGAACAGGGTGGCCCTCGCCGTCCCGTGCCACCGCGTGATCCGATCCGACGGCAGCCTCGCCGGCTACCGCTGGGGCCTGGAGGTCAAGCAGGCGCTGCTGACGAGTGAGGGGGCGTGACCACAGCCCACCCGGTGCGCAGTTGGCTGCCGGCCTACCTCATCCTCGCCCTGATCTGGGGCGGGTCCTTCTACTTCATCAAGCTCGGCCTGCTGTCCCTGACACCCGCCGGCGTCGCAATGAGCCGGCTGTTCCTCGGTCTGGTGACCATGCTGGTGATCTCCGCGGTGACGCGTACGGCGCTGGCCCCGCGGCGGCTGTGGGGCCCGATCTTCATCGCCGCGCTGCTGATGACGTCCGTCCCGTGGTTCCTGTTCAGCTTCGGTGAGGAGCACATCTCCTCCGCCCTCGCGGGCATCATCAACGGCGCGACTCCCCTCATG
>JAUHZW010000222.1 GCA_030425745.1 Actinomycetes bacterium | reverse complement strand
GTGATCATCACCGGGATCCTCGGCGGCCTGCTCCTCGCGACCTACATCCGGGAGCCCGTCCCGGGCGATGGCATGCAGGACGAGCCGGAGCAGGAGGCCGACCGACCGCTGACGATCGGTGCTGTAGGCGGCCTGGTCTCGTTCTTCGCGGTCGGCTGCCCGGTGTGCAACAAGATCGTCCTCATCGCCCTGGGTGCCTCCGGCGCCATCACCTGGTTCGCGCCGATCCAACCGTTCTTGGCCCTGGCATCCATCGTGCTGATGACATGGGCCCTGCGCGCTCGCCTTCGCGGGGAGATCGCCTGCTCGATCCGCTGATCACCTGGACGACGGGCTCACCTGCACCACGCCCGGCACAATGGTCGCCATGGCGGCTCCACGACGCATCCTGGCCACCAGCGGTGGCTTCGTTCCGACCGGCCTCTGGGGTGTCGTGCGACCCGGCGCCACCATGCTGCGGGCACTGGAACTCACCGGCAAGGACCGCCCTCGCGTGTGCTTCGTCCTGACGGCGAGCGGGGACGATCCGTCGTACCTGTCGATGATGTACAGCGCCATGTCCGACGTCGGCTGCGACGTGGACCATCTCGCCCTGTTCCCCCAGCCCAACCGCGCACCCACCGATGTCCTCGGTGCCGCGGATGTGGTCTGGGTCGGTGGCGGCAGTGTCGCGAACCTGCTCTCGCTGTGGCGACTGCACGGAGTCGACGAGGCGATGCACGATGCATGGGAGCGCGGCGCCGTCCTCGGTGGTGTCAGCGCCGGGTCGATCTGCTGGCACGTGGGCGGCCCGACCGACTCCTTCGGCAAGGACCTGCAACTGGTCGACAACGCGCTGGGCTTCTTGCCCTACGGCAACGGGGTCCACTACGACTCCGAGGAGCAGCGGCGTCCGCTGCTCCAGCGACTCGTCGCGTCCGGTGAGCTGCCGTTGTCCTTTGCGACCGACGATCGCGTGGGCCTGCTCTATGAAGGCACCGAGCCGGTCGAGGTGATCGGCGACCGCGACGACGCCGACACCACGACCGGGCCCGCGGCCTATCGGATCGAGGCCACCGGCGGAGAAGCCGCTGAGACCCGGCTGCCGGTCGGGCGGCTGTGAGGCACTGCCGGAGCTGACAGCCCAGACATGACGAAGGGGCGGTCCGCCGGCCGCCCCTTCGTCATGATGGTCAGAAAGCGTCAGGACGCCACGCGAGCCGCGTGCGCCTCCGCCTCCTGAACCAGTGCCTGCAGCTGGGTGGTCGTCGAAGTGAGCTCGCCGTCCCAGTGCTCGGCCCGGACGCACCACATGACGCGCTCCTGGGCCTCAAGCAGCTCATCACGCATCGTGTGGCTCGCCGCATCACCGAGGCGCTCGAGAACACGGTCCGTGGCCGACACCCAGGTCTCGGCGACCTGAAGGTGCTGGACCTCCTTGCCCATGTCGCGCAGGGTGGACGTCGCCTTCGACTCGTCCGGCGAGATGTTCTGCAGATCCTGCTCGATGCGACCGACCGCGGTCTCGAAGTCGCGGACGACGACCTCATGAGCGGATGACATGCGCAAGAGGTGCTGCAGATCCTCACAGGCCTTCTTCACATCGCTGCGCGCCGAGTAGAAGCGCTCGTTGGAGCGATGCGGCACTTCCTTGGCGGCGGTGCGGCTGAGACGGTTCTTGCCGGATTCGGTGTTCTTCATGGTGCGCTCCTTCACGCGAGAGAGACGTACGAGCGGCGGAACTGACTCCATTCTGGTCCTCCTGCGGGCGGCAGTCCACGGTTTCCGATCAAGCCGGGACCAAAGACCGGTCAAGGGCATACTGAAGGCCCGAACACTCACTCTGGAGGACCGATGACCCGCACCGTCACAGGTACCCGAACCACCCATCGCGGCCGCATGCTCGCTCTGGCCGCAGCACTGGGCCTTGCGCTCACCTCACTGCTCACGATCGCTCCGGCCCAGGCCAAGCCGATCGACAACACGGTGACTCTCACGATCCTGCCGGCCCAGCTTCGCCTGACACCCGGTGAGTCGGCGACCATCCAGCTCAGCACGAACTACACGACCGGCTACTCCTGGTCCTACAAGGTGACGGGGAAGAAGAAGTCCGTGACCGTGCTGCAGAAGCAGCCGGCTGCCCCGGCGGACGATGCCCTGATCGGGGCCCCGACCACGACGGACTGGGTCGTCACGGCGAAGCGCAAGGGCACTGCGACCGTGACCATCCTGACCTCACCGCCCGGCAGTGACAAGACGAGCATCGTCGGCACCCTGCGCGTCATCGTGATGTAGATCCCTGTCGCGACGCAGCGGGGCCCGGTCCATCGGACCGGGCCCCGCTGTGTGTCCGGAAACCTCCCGAGAAAGGACCGGTCAGATTGACTGGTCAGGACTGGTCATGGACACTGGAATTGAAGCGATACACAGGGCGGAGGTGACCACAGATGACACGCCGCACGGCCCGCAGTTCCACCCGAATGACACATCGCAACGCCACACGCACCCTTCGGGTTCTGGCCACCGCCGTGGCATCCCTCGGGATGGTCACCCTCGCCGCTGCTCCTGCCGCTCAGGCGGCACCCGAGGCTGCGTCAGCCGCCTCGTCCTACACCTCGATCTTCGCCGAGCAGGGGCCGAGCTTCGACGGCACCGGCTGGGATGCCTGCGGGGCCCCCATCACGTGGTCGGTCGACGCCTCGAACCTCGGCGGCAAGGCCACCAAGGCGCGCATCGCGGATCTGGAGTGGGCGCTGGGCCAGTGGAGTGAGGCCTCGGGGCTGACCTTCGAGTTCATCGGCAAGGACTCCTTCGAACTCGATGAGAAGAACGTCATCCTCCGCAGTTCCACGGACACGGACCGCACCCGCCACGTGTCGTTCTCGTTCCTCAAGGCCAAGAGCACCGACCTGCTGAACTCGAAGGTCGTGGGCCTCGGCAGCCCCTTGGCGGAGAGTGTGACCACGCCCGACGGCACCACGTCATCGTCGATCGTCAACGGATCTGCGATCTTCAGTGTCGAATTCCTCGCCGATGCGTCCAAGAAGGACGCGCGCGCCCTGCTGCTCCACGAGATCGGCCACGTCCTGGGCCTTGGTCACACGGACGACGACTCCCAGGTCATGCACCCGATGCTGGATGGCGACACCAGCCTCGGCGCCGGCGACATCACCGGGATCCGCACCCTGACCCAGACCTGCAGCGCCTAGCCTCGACGCCCTCCGGCTACGCCGACGTCTCAGGCACTGCTGTGACCACGACGTTGTCCTGATACCCGCCGTTGTCGGGGTCGTAATATCCGCCGCAGCTGATGAGTGTCAGGCGGGGTGGCCCGTCCACGGCGAAGAGCTCTTCATAGGGCAGCCGCTTCTTCAAGATCGATTCGCGCGAGACCACCGTGTAACGCAGCCTCTCCCCCGCGTCGTTGCGGACCACCACGGGATCTCCGACGTCCAGTTGACCGAGGCCATAGAACACGCCATGCCCCTGCGTGCGACTGTCGCGGTGGGCCACCAGCACTGCTGAACCCCGATCAGCGCCTGGCGGAACACCGAGGTCGTACCAGCCGACGAGCCGGACATCATCCGGCACCGCGAGCGCGTCGTTCTCGTCGATGCCGACCGGGACGACCCGGGTGTCGACACTGATATCC
>JAUHZW010000221.1 GCA_030425745.1 Actinomycetes bacterium | reverse complement strand
CGCTACTACGCGCGAGTGGCGGAATAGGCAGACGCGCACGGTTCAGGTCCGTGTGCCCGAAAGGGCGTGGGGGTTCAACTCCCCCCTCGCGCACAGAACGAAGGCCCGGGACATGCGTCCCGGGCCTTCGACGCGGATCCGTGGCCAAACCGCGGACACTGACCTACGACGCCAAGATCCAGCGGCCCTGTTCGTTGCTGTAGACCAGCATTCGCGTGCACACGGCTCCGCCCAGACCGCCGTTCATCCATGTGGCCCACGAGGTCGTCCACCCTCCAGTGATAGACGTCTGGCTCCCGAATCGCGATCCGACAACGTCCTCGCACGAGCCCGAGGCAGGGAGACCGACCTGCTGGATGATCGCCGGCGGTGTCTGGTCGGGGTCTGCGCCGACGCTGCCCAGGAGCGTCGTGACAGACAGGCCCCATCCGTTCGTGTTCTTGGGGGTGATCGTGATGCGATACGACGCGCTCTGCGACAGGCCCGAGACGGTCAGGGCCGCCGTTGAGGTCGAGTAGGTGCCCGGCCCAGCCGACAGGCGCAGAAAGCGACCCATGCGAGTCGATACCTGGCTGACGACCACTTGGTACTCGGTGATCGCGAACCCGTTGTCTCCACCACTGCTCCAGGTGAGATCGAGGGTCGTCTCATCAGACCAGTCCCCGGAGACACCTGTGGGCGCCAAGGGAATGCCGGGGGTCTGCTGGACCGGATCACTCGCCTCCCCGAAGTCGCTGGAGGTCGCTGCGCGGATCTGAACGGTGTACTGCGTGCCATTGACGAGGGGGGTGTTGTCGCTCTCCGTCGTGATCGAGGCCGATGTCCCCGAGGTTCCGAGTGACTTCCACACAGTGCCGCCGTCGGTCGTGTACTGATAGTTGGTGATCGACTGGACACCGATGGACGCCGATTGCCAGGTCAGATCCAGGCTCGCGGCGCCCGGAAGTGCCTCCAG
Source organism: Actinomycetes bacterium (assembly GCA_030425745.1). Lineage (GTDB taxonomy): Bacteria > Actinomycetota > Actinomycetes > S36-B12 > S36-B12 > UBA10649. Next base: position 2,689 of record JAUHZW010000221.1, on the reverse strand, counting down.
GCCCGGTGTCTTCGAGGGAATGTCCTCAGGTGCCACAGGTGTCGCGGTCAACTGAGTCGAGAGCGCCCCAGCCCCGTTTCCGTTCACAGCACGGATCCGAATGGCGTATCCCTGCCCGTTGGTCAGGCCAGTGATGACCATGGGGCTGCTCGTGACCCCGGCACTGATCCATGACCCACCGTCGAGTTCATACTCGTAGTCCGTGATCGGGGAGCCTCCATCGCTGGGTGCCGTGAACGTGACGGTGACCTCGCCATCTCCCTGGGTGGCCGAGAGACCGGTGGGAGCGAGGGGAACCGCGTTGGGAGTCGCGGAGACGGCCGCTGACGCGGTCCCGTCACCGATGCCGTTGACGGCCCGGATCTGGATCGTGTAGCTCGTCCCATTGACGAAGTCGATGCCGGTGCTTGTCTCGTTGACGCGCGCGGATGTGCCTGTCGTACCCAGGGACGTCCATGTGGTGCCGCTGTCCGTCGTGTACTCCATGTCATCCAGGACCGCACCGTTGGTCTGGACGCTGCTCCACTCCAGGTCCAGGATCTCGTCACCGGGGCTGATCACGAAGTCCTGCGGAGCTCCCGGGACTCCTGCGGGCACTCCGGTCACGCCTTCGGAAGCCGACCCCACCCCGACAGAATTCCGAGCGCGAACGGTGATCGTGTACTGCGTGCCGAGGGTGAACGCAGCCCCCGAACTCGTCGTCGTGACATCGACGTTGGAGGTGGTCGTGCCGCCGAGGGACTGCCAACTGCTCCCGGAGTCGGAGGAGAACTCGTAGTCAGTGATGGCCGAGCCATTGGTATTCGGCGCCACCCAGTTCAGGCGGAAGCCGCTCGGGATGAGTGTGGACGTCAGGGACGTCGGCACACCCGGGACACCGATCGGGGTGAACGTCTGAGCCGCGGAGGCGGCTCCCTGACCCAGTGCGTTCACGGCGCGGATCTCGATCCCGTAGGTCACTCCGTTGGTCATGCCGGTTGCGGTCAAGGGACTGCTGTCAGTGCCCGCCGACTCCCAGGCGCCGAATCCGCTGGAGTTCGGATCGAGGCGATACTCGTAGTCGGTGATCGTCGAGCCCTCGTCGCTGCCGGGGGTGAAGGCGACAACAGCGGATTCACTTCCCGGTGTGATCGAGTCGATGGTGGGCGCCAAGGGCGCCTGGCCAGGTGTGACGGTCATGGCGTTGGAGGGATCACTGTCACCCTGCCCATTGACGGCCCGGATCCGGACGCTGTACGTCTGACCATTGGTGAGCGAGCCGATGGTGATGGGGCTGGACGTGTCAGCTGGACTGAGTGCCGTCCAACTGCCGCCGTCGACTGAGTACTTGTAGTTGGTGATGGATGAGCCACCATCACTTCCGGCAGCGAAAGCCACCTCAGCCTGCGCATTGCCGGGGCTGATCGAGTTGATGACCGGCGCTGCCGGAGCTGTCGCGGCCGCCTCTGGCTGACCGTTGACCGCACTCGACGCAGTCCCGGCACCGAGAGAGTTGATCGCCCGAACCTGAACCGCGTAGGTCTGGCCGTTGGTAAGGCCGGAGATGGAGATGGAGGTCGCTGTCGATGAGGTGCCCTGCCATGACCCACCATCGAGTCGGTACTCGTACTCACTCACGGAGAATCCGCCCTCATCGGCAGGCGCGGTGAACGATGCGGTCAGTTGCTGGTCACCGGCCGACAGGCTCAGACCGGTGGGAGCGTCCGGCGTGGTTCCCGGTGCGACATCCGCCGATGCCGACGATGTGGTCGAACCGGCCGAGTTGGTAGCCGTCACCGTGAACGTGTACGACGTGCCGTTCGTCAGGCCTGTCACAGTGCAGGATGGAGTCGTCGAAGTCGAGGTCGACGTGCACTGCGCCCCGCCCGGCGTCGCCGTGACCGTGTAGGAGTCTGCGGTCACGCGCCCACCGGCAGTAGGAGCTGCCCAGGCGACTTCGACCTGCTCGTCGCCCCGAGTGCCCACGACCGAGGTGGGCGCGGCAGGGGCGCTTCCCGCGAAGGACAGCGACGCCGAGCCCCAATCGCCCCAGGAGTCGAAGTAGGTCGATCCGTCCCCTGGCCGTCGCTCGATTCCGCCCGCTCCGCCCGCGGGGCTATAGGTCACGCTTGTTGCGCTCGCATCCGAGAACGATCCGCCGGCGCCGCCGGAACCGGTGACGCTGTACGAGCCGTACCAGCCCAGTCCATCTCCTGCGCCACCTCCACCACCGCCGTAGCCGGCACCACCACTACCACCAGGTCCGTAGTTCAGGTACCCGGGCTGGCCGCCTGCACCCCCGCTGACCCACGCAGCGCCCGCGCGCCCGGCACCGGGGTCAGTGGCGTCCGGTTGGTAGCCAGCCGCTCCACCCACGCCGCCGTCTCCGCCCCCGCCCTCCTGTGTGTTGGAGGAGGTGCGATTGGATCCGCCTGCCGCAGTGCCGTCCGCAGCCCCGTCACCTCCCGCCTGCAATGGGAAGGCCGGAGCCGGACATCCACCGGCACCGAAGGTGTACGTGCAGTCAGCCGTGTGCGGATAGGGCGTTCCGCCGCCTCCACCGCCACCTGCGACGAAGAGCACATCGGCTGCTGCCGTAGAGCTTCCCTCATAGACCGCACTGAACCCCCCTCCATACGTATAGGTGAGGACTCGACCACCCGTGCCGATCACCACCGTCAGGGTCGACATCCCGGTCACGTCGATCGTC
>JAUHZW010000220.1 GCA_030425745.1 Actinomycetes bacterium | reverse complement strand
GTGCTGAGCGCGGGTGTGGACCACGTGTCCGCGTACGCCCTGATCGTCGAGGACGGCACCCCGCTGGCGCGTCGCGTGGCACGCGGCGAGATCCCGGCTCCCGACGACGACGTCATGGCCGATCGCTATGTGCTGATCGACGACGCCCTGACGGCGGCCGGCCTGCGGTGGTACGAGGTCTCCAACTGGGCGGCACCCGGGGGCGAGTGCCGCCACAACCTCGCCTACTGGCGCAGCGACGACTGGTGGGGGGTCGGGCCGGGAGCGCACAGTCACGTGGCCGGCGAGCGCTGGTGGAACACCAAGCACCCGCGCACCTACGCCGAGCGGCTCACCTCCGGCGCCTCACCCGAGGACGGGCGCGAGGCGCTGGACGACGAGCAGCGACGCACCGAGCAGTTGATGCTCGGGGTCCGCCTGGCCGAGGGGTTGGCCGTGTCCGACACCGACACGACGGCCGACCTCCCGGAACTGGTGTCCCGCGGGCTGCTCGACGATTCCGCTCTGGCATCCGGCCGGATCGTGCTCACCCGGCATGGTCGGCTGCTGGCCGATGCCGTCGTCCGTGAACTGATCGGGTGAAGCCTGGACGGGCCATGCGGCAGGATCGAGTCATGAGCACCGATGCTGATCGAGGTACGGCCACACTCCGGCACGTCGTCCACATCCGTCTGGAGCCGTCCCTCGACGATGCCCGCCGCGAAGCGCTGGAGGCCGACCTCCACCGGTTGGTCGACGAGCACCCGCACGCCGTGACCGGCACCCTGCATCGGGATCTGGGCCGCCGCCCCGAGGCCTCCGTCTCGGCCACCTGGATGGTCGTGCTCGACTTCGGTTCGATGGACGATTTCGAGGCCTACCTCGCGCACCCGCTGCACCGCGACTTCCTCGCCGACCACCAGCCGGCCATGGCCTACATCAGTGCCATCCAGGTCCCGCTCGACGTCTGACATCGCACATCACGCGCCAGACGATCCCGTCGCGGCCGGCGTCGTGACGTCACGACTGTGACGTTCGTCGGCGGTGAGGTCACGACTGTGACGATCCCGCTGCGCGCCGTCTGATCTGCCTACCGTGCAGATGTCGCCGGCCGAGAAGGCCGGGACGCGGACATCGTCGTCGATCACGCGGGGACCTCATGAAGTTCACTCCCATCGCCCTCGCCGCCGCCCTGGTGGCCGGCCTCATCTCGGCACCTGCTCTCGCCGCGCCAGCAGCGTCACCCGGTGCGGCCACGTCGGCCGGGCAGGCCGCCCCGACACGACCCAACCCGAACGAACGGCCCAACTTCATCGTGATCCAGACCGATGACATGACGGTCGAGGATCTCGAGACCATGCCGTACGTCAAGGACCTCATCGGATCCCAGGGGGCGACCTTCGACCAGATGCTCACACCGTTCGCCCTGTGCTGTCCGTCGCGGGCGGCGATGATGACGGGCTGCTATCCGCACAACACCAAGGTGCAGTCGAACTTCCCGCCGGAGGGCGGCTTCCTGCCCTGGGAGCTGAACAACGGCAGGGACCACACCGCGGCCTACCTGAAGGACGCCGGGTACCACACCGTGCATGTGGGCAAGTACATCAACGGCTACGGCATGTACAACCGGCCTGTCGACCGCATCCCGGCCGGCTGGAGCGAGTGGTATGGCACGTCCGACCCCTCGACGTACCAGATGTACGGCTTCCTGATGAACGAGCCGGACGGACCGCACCTCTACGGCGATTTCGAGACCGAGGACGAGAAGAACTACGGCAGTGACGTGTACACCTCCAAGGCGCTCGGGGTCATCGAGCGGGCCGCCGCGGATCCGGATCCCTTCCTGCTGCAGGTGGCCTACCTGGCACCGCACGTCGAGACGAAGCCGCTGACGGACGGCACCTGGAAGGACAGCTGGGCGGACGTCGACAAGCCGGAGGAGGGCTCGGGGATCACCATCGAGTCCATCCCACCGCGCCCCGCTCTGCGCCATCAGGACCTGCTTCCGGACGTCCAGCTGACGAAGGACCCCAGCTTCAACGAGGCCGATACGTCGGACAAGCATCCGATCATCGCGGACCTCCCGCTGCTCTCAGATGAGGAGATCCACGAGCTGGAGGTCGACAACCGTCAGCGCAAGCTGTCGCTGCTCGCGGTCGACGAGGGCGTCCGTGACATGGTCGAGATGCTGCGGCAGACCGGTCAGCTCGACAACACCTACATCACCTTCATGGGTGACAACGGCTACCTGCTCGGCCAGCACCGCATCTCGTACGGCAAGTACTTCCCCTACGAGCCGGCGCTGCGCATCCCGACGGTGATGACCGGGCCGGGCATCATCAAGGGCCAGAACATCACGGGCATGGCGTTCGAGATCGACATCGCTCCGACCATCCTCGAACTCGCGGGGGTCATCCCCGACCGTGCGCCGGACGGCATCTCACTCGTCCCGCAGCTGACGCAGGGCAAGCCGATGCCCAAGCGCACCCTGCTGCTGTCCAGTGGTCCGCAGCAGTCGGCCTCGGGCACTGAGCTGCCGAGGTTCGACGGCGTCCGCACCGACCGCTACTCGTGGTGGGTCTACGAGGACGGCTTCGAGGAGATGTACGACCTCGTGCGCGACCCGTACCAGATGGAGTCGGTGGCGGACGATCCCGCGTATCTGAAGACCAAGCTCGGGCTCATCGCCCAGTGGCATCGGCTCAAGGACTGCGAGGGCCCGGAGTGCTACCCGCTGGCGGCAGCGGCGAGCGCGGTCACCGACGGCACTGAGGCCTCGCGGACGGTGCCCGTCACGGTCGACGTCCCGGTCGCCACGATCCCCTCGCCCGGCCAGGACGGCATGGCCGGGACCATGCTCATGCGGGTCGGCAAGTCGGCTCCCATCCGGGTCATGATCGACACCGGCTTCAGCGGGCTCGTGCTGTTCCCCGGTGCATGGAAGGCCCGGCCGGGCGGAGTGTCTCTGACACGTCAGGCGATCAGCACCCAGATCGCCGGTTCTGAGCTGAACGGCGTCCTCGGTGCCGCGACCATGACGATCGGAGGCGTGTCGACCACCCGGGCACTGCCGTTCCAGATGCTGGAGGGGGACAACCCCATCGTCCAGCGCTGGACCGCCAAGGGGGTGTACGGACTCATCGGCCTCGGCACCACCGGCGGTCAGATGTCCAACCCCGTCACGGCCCTGCCGGGCGAGCTCGGAACGCGCTGGAGCCTGACCCTCGGCGGCAATCCCGTCACCAGACGGGCAGGCGTGGGGCACCTCGTGCTCGGGGCGCCGGACTCCGAGGACGCGGTGGCGGAGTTCCAGCTGCCCTCACTCGGCAACGACGGTAACGGGGTTCGCCTGTGGAACGACCGCGCGGTGCCGGCCTGCTGGACCTTCGGCCTGGGAGAGGCGAAGTGCGTCAGCACCTGGTTCGACGCCGCCCTCCAGCCGATGGTCGCCAAGGGCCTGGCCTTCTCCGACGTGCCGACGAACGCCGCCCAGCTGGTGCGGGCGGGGACGCAGGTGCGGCTGGCCGACAACGGCGGTGACTCGGTGGCGTGGGACTTCCGCGCCGGACGCACGGCCTCGCTCAACGAGGTGCGCGTCGCCACGAAGGGTCGTGGTCTGGTCAACACCGGCAATGCGCCGTTCTTCCAGTTCGTCATCACGTACGACGTGAATCGCGGCCGACTCAGCCT
>JAUHZW010000219.1 GCA_030425745.1 Actinomycetes bacterium | reverse complement strand
GATCGCGGCGAGCGGGAAGGACAGTCCGTCGGGCATGCGGACGACGTCCTCCGCCAGACAGACGTGCTTCTCGGTGAATCCTCCGTCACGCCGATAGCCGGGAGCACCGTGACCGTTGCTCGGACACACGCCGACGCGATCGCCGACCTGCACGTCCGTGACACCTTCACCGACCGCGCCGATGGTGCCGGCGATCTCGTGCCCCATCACCACCGGACGCGGCGCCATGTAGTCCAACCACGACGCATCCGTCAGGACACCCACGTCGGAATGGCACAGCCCGGCGGCGACGACGTCGATCACGACCTCGCCGGGCCCGGGCACCGGCTCAGGGATGTCCGCACGCTGGAGCGGCTGATGGGTGTCGGTGAAATGCCATGCCTTCATGCATGCATCCTGCCGCAGTCGCTCAGTAGTGCGCTGCCTCCGGTTCCGGTCGGCGGATCCTTCGACGGAAGACCCAGAAGCTCCAGGCCTGGTAGGCCAGCACCACCGGCAGGGCCACCACCGCCACCACCGTCATCACGGTGAGCGGGTAATCCGCAGCCGAGGCGGCGGCCAGTGTGAGGTCGTAGGCCGGGTCGATCGAGCTGGGCACCGCGTTCGGGGCGAGGGCCCAGAAGACGGTGGCGGTGAACCCGAGGATGGCCAAGCCATTACTCAGGAACGCCAGCCCGAAGCGCCCAGTGGTGATTCCCCACTGCGCCATCGCGAGGGCGAGCACGCTCAGCAGCCCGAACACCAGGGCCGCGATGTCCTCGCGGCTGAACGAGACGTAGGTCCAGACGGCGAAGGCCGTCATGCTCGCCCCGGCGAGCATGATCAGGCGCGTCGCCGCCCGACGCGCCCGGTGCTCCACATGGTCGCGGGTCTTCAACGCCAGGAACACCGCACCGTGGGCGAGGCTGAAGGCGAGAAGAACGATCCCACCCAGAATCGAGTACGGGGTGATGATCTCCAGCCCGGTGACGGATTCGAGCCCGGCCGCCCCGATCGGCACGCCCTGCAGCAGACCTGCCCAGAAGACGCCGAAGAGGAAGGGCAGGGCGGCCGACGCCCACGCGATGCCGACGTCCCATCTGCGCTGCCACCGTGGAGAGCTGCGTCGGTGGCGGTACTCGATCGACACGCCACGCACGATCAGTCCGACAATCACCAGGAGCAGCGGCAGGTAGGCGGCAGGGAACAGCGTCGCGTACCAGGCAGGGAACGCTGCGAACACCGCAGCCGCAGCGGTGATGAGCCAGACCTCGTCGGCGTCCCAGACCGGACCGATCGCCTCGAGCGCCTGGGAGCGCTCGGACTCGTCCTTGGTCAGCGTGACCGCCAGGACGCCGACCCCGAAGTCGAAGCCCTCGAGGAAGAAGAAGCCGGCCCACAGCACGCCGATGAGCACGAACCACAGCGTCGTCAGGTCCATCGCCATCACCTACGCCAGAACCACGTGGTCATCGTCGTCGACGTCAGCCGCCTTGCTCTCAAGCGGAGGCGGCCCTGCCTGCGCGTAGCGTCTGAGCAGTCGGTACTCGACCACCGCGAACGTGGAGTACAGGAGCCCGAAGACCACGATGCTGGTCACCACGAGCCACGGCGCGAGGTTCGAGGCGGCATCCTCGGTCTTCAACTGCCCGTAGACCACCCACGGCTGTCGACCGTTCTCGGTGACGACCCAGCCCAGCAGGGAGCCGATGAAGGGCAGGGGGATGATCCACGTGGAGATGCGCCAGAACCAGCGCTGGTCGGGCAGGCGCCCGCGTCGGGTGCGCCAGGCGGCGAACACCATCCAGGCGACCCCCGCGAGCCCGAAGCCCATCATCCCGCGCCAGGCCCAGTACTGGATCCACACATTCGGGGTGTAGTCCCCGGGCCCGTACTGCTCCTCGTACTGCTCCTGCAGCGGGTTCATCCCCGGGACGCTCCCGTCGAGGGAGTTGGTCGCCAGCAGGCTCAGCACGCACGGGATCTGGATGTCGACCACGTTGGTGCGCTGCCCCATGTCCGGAATCGCGAAGATCGAGAATCCAGCGCAGGGGCCGGTGTCCTCCCAGACGGCCTCGGCGGCCGCGAGTTTCATGGGCTGCCTGTCCGTGACGATGACGCCCAGCCAGTCGCCGACGCCGCCCTGAAGCGCTCCGGCCGCGATGCCGATGATCAGCGAGGCCTTCCAGGCGAGCTTCATGACGTCCACGTGCTGCCGGCGAGCCAGATGCCAGGCCGTGACCCCGAAGACGACGATCGATGCCGTGATGAGGCCGGCCAGCAGCGCGTGCACCCAGGCAGCGATGGCGAAGGGGTTGGTGATCAGGGCCCAGACGTCGGTCAGAACGGCCTGACCATCGACCACCTCGGACGCCACCGGCGACTGCATCCACGAGTTGGCGACGAGGATGAAGAAGGCCGACAGCATCGTGCCCAGGGTGAACAGCCAGATCGTCGCCAGATGGACAGCGGGCGGAAGCTTGCCGCGTCCGAAGGTCCACAGCCCGAGGAAGGTCGACTCCAGGAAGAAGGCGAGCAGCCCCTCCATCACCAGGGGTGACCCGAACACGTTGCCGACATAGTCGGAGAACGGGCCCCAGTTCATCCCGAACTGGAACTCCTGGACGAGCCCCGTCACCACGCCCATGGCGAAGTTGATGAGCAGCATGGCCCCGAACATCCGGGTCAGGCGTTCCCATGCGGGGTTCTTCGTGCGGTAGGCGATGGTCTGGAACACCGCCACGATCGGCGCGAGCCCGAGGGTCAGGGGCACGAATACGAAGTGGAAGAGCGTCGTCATCGCGAACTGCAGTCGCGAGAGATCCACGATCAGGCTGTCGTCCATGCGCCCCTCCCTCGGCGCCTGACCCTACCGACGGATGCGGTCACCCACCGGGCTTCACGACTCTTGCCAGGAACACCGAGCACAGGAACAGGCCGCGCCATCCGCTGGTGTCGTCCTCGAGCGCCAGTGACTCGTCCCGGAACGCCTGCGGATCCGCCCCCTCCAGCATCGGCATCGCGGCGTGGAAATGGAAGGGGTGGATCGAGACGTCGTCATATCCGAGGCCGCTCAGCCAGTCGGGGACCACGAACGGGTTGTCGTATCGGGCCTCGTGCCCACTGGACGGCAGCGGCGGCCGGTCCGTGTCCACGCGGTCCGTGACGAAGGTGCTGACCCGATCCCGGGTGGCTGCCGGTACGTCGGCCAGCAGGTCGTCGGCGATGAAGTCGCGGGTGAACCGGTTGAAGGTCACCAACGAGAACAGGCTGTTGCGGAACTCCACGAACATCTCCCCGCCGGGGCGGATGAGGGCAGCCATGTTGCGGATCGTTCCCTCGCGATCGCGGGCATGGGGCAAGATCCCCAGCGCCATGAGGGAGTCGAAGGATCCGGCCCCGGGCAGCCGCTGCAGCGAAGCGGCGTCCTCCGCATCGGCAACGATCACGTCCGACGCATCCCCGCCAAGGTCGGCCAGCGCCCTTCTGGTCGCCTCCACGCTGGCCTCGTCGTGGTCCACCCCGGCGAAAGAGAGCCCGGCAGCGAGCACATGGGCGACCCCGTTGCCGCTGCCCACCCCGACTTCGACGAGCGAGGTCGCACTGTTGCGCTGCGCGGACTCGAGCGCGATGCGCCAGGCGAAGTGGTTGGCCGGGTATCCGTGCGAGAGATCGGCCAGCTCTTGCGCCTCCTGCTGGACGATCAGC
>JAUHZW010000218.1 GCA_030425745.1 Actinomycetes bacterium | reverse complement strand
ACGGTGAAGACGAAGGTGTCACGGTCCGCGACCTCCGGCCCGCAGCCGGCATCGAACAGGTCCTGTCCGATGAGCACGCCGTCGGCCCCCGTCCCGGCGAGCAGGATCGTGACCTTCAGCGGATCCAGCGCGCAGCCGGCATTGGCCTCGTCGAGCACGATGAGCCCGGGCACGCGAGCGAGTCGGCGGCGGGCCTCGACGACGGCCTCACTCAGCAGATCGATGCGAGCGCGGCCGTCGCGCTCCATCGCCGCCCGTGTTCCGTCGATGGTGGCCAGGAGCGTGCCCGAGGGTGACGTCGTGCTCGTCATGTCGACCCAGCGATTGAGCACCTCGGGCAGGACGAATCCGCGACCCTCCCGCATCGAGACCACCGCCGTCTGCGAGTAGCCGGTGAGTGCCTTGTGGACACTGGTGACGCTGATATCGGCACCCTGACGGACAGCACCGCCCTCGGGCATGAAGTCAAGATGCGCACCCCAGGCCTGATCGATGATCAGTGCCTGGCCGCGTGCATGCGCCGCCTCCGCGAGGGCGCGGACGTCGGAGAGCGTGCCGACATAGCTCGGTGAGGTCGCGAAGAACCCGTTGACGTCCTCGGCCACTTCCGTGATCGACGAGGCGGCCATGCCGATCGGCAGATGGAACTCCGGGTGCAGGCGCGGGCGGATCCAGACCGGGACAGCACCGCTGATCACGAGAGCTGCCTGCGTGCTGCGATGCGACGTGCGGTCGATCGCGATCGGGACGCCCTGATCGGCGACCGTGCCGACCGCCGTGATGTTGCCCTGGCTGGAACCCCCGAGCAGGAATCGGCTGTGGTCGGCCCCGACGGCCGCGGCCCACAGCCGTTCGGCCTTGCCGAGGTAGTCGTGCGACAGGGCGTTGTCATCGACGCCGCCCTGGAAGGAGATGTCGTCGCGGACGGTGTCGCCGACGAGATCCTCCGCCCAGGCATCGCCGCCTCGGCCATAACGCATCTTGTGCCCGGGGATCTGCATCGGGCGGATGCCGGCGTCACGGCGCTCGCGCCACGCATCCAGCAGCGGCGTCTCGAACTCGGACGTGTGATCCATGCAGCGCTCCACCTCGACGGGCGCCCCGGGGCGGGCGACCGGCCCATCCTCGCGGATGCTCCGAGGATCTCGCAGCCGGTCCGTTCGCCGCTACGGTGAACAGCGCCATGCGCCCTCTCCACGTCGTACTCGCCCCCAACGCCTTCAAGGGCACCCTCACCGCCAGCGAGGCGGCCGAGGCGATGCGCCGCGGAGTCGAGGCGGCGCTGACCGACTCCCGCTGTGTGATGGCACCCATCGCGGATGGGGGTGACGGCTCCGTCGACGCCTTCATCGCCGCGGGGTATCGAGGGACACCGGTGCGGGTCCGCGACGCTCTCGGCGCATGGCACGCGGCCGACATCGCCGTTCACGATGACCACGCCGTCGTCGAGGTGGCGAACACCTGCGGGCTGGCCCTGCTCGGGCCGGGTCGTCATCCCATGGCGGCATCGACGCTCGGGCTGGGCGACGCCATCCGAACGGCCGTGGACACTGGGGCGACCGACATCACGGTGTGCCTGGGCGGGAGCGCCTCGACCGACGGCGGCGCGGGGATGCTCGTCGCCCTCGGGGCACGTCTGCTGGACGACGCTGGCCGGGAGCTGGCGCCCTGCGGTGAGACCCTGAGCCGGGTGGCGCGCCTCGACCTGACCGAGCTGGACCGCCGGATCGCGGCCGCCCGCATCGATGTCATCGCCGACGTGACGAGCCCGATGCACGGACCGGCCGGCGCCGCTCATGTCTTCGCCCCGCAGAAGGGGGCCTCGTCGGATGAGGTCACCGTGCTGGATGACGGCCTGCGCCGTTGGGCTTGGGTCCTGGCTAACACCACCGGACTGAACGTGGACGCGCTGGCCGGATCCGGTGCCGCGGGCGGCACCGGCGCGGCCCTGGCAGCGGTGCTCGGGGCGCGCATCGACAGCCCGCGGACGATCCTCGATCTCGTCGGCCTGCCGCACGCTGTTCGAGACGCCGACCTCGTCATCACCGGCGAGGGACGACTCGACTCCTCGACCCTGGCCGGCAAGGGCTGCGCGGCCGTCATCGACCTTGCTCACGCGAGCGGCATCCCGGTCATCGCGGTCTGCGGCCAGATCGACCTCGAGGCCGGCGCACTGGCATCCCTCGGCCTGACCGCCAGCGCGGCGAGCGCCGATGCCGGAGCAGAAGCGGCGAGGTCACTGGTGGCAGCCACGGAACGGGCCGTGGCGACCTGGCGCTCCTAGCGCTGCTCTGTCTTCAGCGCCTGGTCGCGGGTGTCGAGCTTGCGGAGCAGGGGGCGCACGAGAGTGTCGGGCAGGCCCTCGTCATCGCGCATGGCGATGAGCTCCTCCTGCTCGGCGCGCACCATCGCACGAGCGGCCTCGATGATCTGGGTCACGCGCAGCTCCTGCGTCAGCGTCACCGACTCCGGCTCACTCGCAGACTCGAGCCGGCGTTCCGCCTCCGCACGCAACTGCTCCGAGACATCCGCCGGCAGGGGGTTGCCGGCATCCACGGCCTCGACCTCGAAGTCGGTGAGCCGGTCGAGGGCCGCCCGCGCGAGCCGGGTGTCGACGCGGCGGAGCAGGTCGGCGTCATCGTCGGGCTTCACACCCACCGCCCGCGCGAGAGGCGCGAGGGTCAGGGAGAGCAGAAGGGTGAGCACGATGATGACGAAGACGGTGGAGAGGATGAGGTCGCGGTACGGGACCGCCTCGCCCGAGGCGAAGATGACCGGGATCGAGAAGGCACCCAGCCCGGACACCGGGCCGCGGGCACCGGCCCACGACAGGATCACCGCGCCGCGCCGGACATTGGCGCCCCCACCCCGTCGGGCCGCGCGCGAGACGCCGATCATCCCGAACACGAAGACGGTACGCAGGACGATCAACGTCACCAGGACAGCCGGCACGAGCATGAGCAGGGTCCCGAGATCCTGCTGTGAGGTGCGGTTCAGCACCTCGGGCAGTTCCATGCCGATGAGGAAGAACGCCATGCACTGCAGCACGAAGGTGATGTGCTTCCACAGGTTCACGCTCTGCACGCGCCCGGTGTGGCCCGGGTCGGCGTTCTGCCGCCCGGCGACGAACAGGGCGGCCACGAGGAGTGCGACGAAGGTGAGGATCGTCAGCGACGGGAGCACGGCGTTCGCGTCGACGTAGGTCAACCCGGTGAAGCCCTGCACGAGCGGTTCGCTCTTGATGGCGAGACCGAACCGATCAAGCCAGTAGGCCGCGGCCTTGAGCAGCAGGAAGATGGCGACGATCACCGAAAGGTGCACCTGAGCGGCGACGCTCGCCCGATCCCCCTTGGGCTGCAGCCGCAGGCCGCCGTACAGATAGTGCACGAGCGCACCGATGATCAGCGCCAGGATGATCGCGGCGAAGGCGAAGCCCAGGACGAAGCGCAGGAACGGATAGGTGAAGGTGTAGAACGACACGTCGAGGCCGAACTGCGGATCGGTGATCCCGAATTCGGTGGCGTTGCGCCAGCGCTGGAAGTTCGCCCACTCCGAGGAAGCCGTGATGCCAGCGAGCAGTCCGATCACGGCAGGGATGACGACGAGGGCAGCGACCTTGAACGGTTCGATCGCCATCCGGTACCGCTCCAGGCTGGCCTGCTCTGGAGTCAACGAGGTGATCGCCGGGCGGAAACGA
>JAUHZW010000217.1 GCA_030425745.1 Actinomycetes bacterium | reverse complement strand
GCTCAGCGATGCGTTCGACGTAGGCGCGATAGAACGCCACCCGAGCGGTCTGCGCGGTGTGCTCCTTGAGCTGTCGGCGCCGCTTCACCACGGCGATATACGTCTCCCCCTGCCACTGCCGGCCCTTCACGTACTCCTGACTGCTGTGCACCATGTGCACGGACAGGGACGCGAACATCGTCTCGATGACCTCGAGGTCGGAAGGCATCCCGTAGGAGATGACGTACGTCGAGTTGGCCGCGATGTCGACCTGTACGTCATTCGCATGGGCAATGGCGATGAACAGCGTGATGAGGTGCCGGTTCGCGCGCTTGCCCTTCTCCCCAATGGTCGTGGTCCGAGACTCCGGCTGCTGTCGCCGCTCCTTCTTGGCGGTCTTCGCCCGCGCCACCGCGAGATCGACACTGGCAAGGGTCGCCAGCTCCTGAGCCTTCATGAGGTAGGCGTCGGCCTCGATCTCGTTATCGGTGCGCTCGGCCTTCGCGAGCAGGGCCGCAATGCGCTCGATCGTCGGTGCCATCAGCGCGTCTCGTCCCTGCGGCGCTGCGCGCCCGCGACCCCCGCCGCGTCGTACCCGCTGCGCAGCAGCAGCGCGGCTGCGTCTCCCAGCATCTGGGCGACGACGAACTCCATGGCCGAGCGGAACTCCGCACCATGCCATCGGCCCGACGTCCGGGCCGGGGCGATGCCCCTGCTGCAGGCCAGGTGATGCGCGGTCTCATGCAGGACCACGGACTCGCGGCCGGCCCAGAGCTCCGACGGCAGCTCGATCACCTGCTCGTCGGGCAGGTAGCGGGCGCGGGTGCGACTGCGCGACGCCCGCACCCCCAGCGGCCCGGCGTCCGGAAACTCCGTCCGCACAGACTCGACCGCGAGCACGCGATCCACGTACGCCTGCACCGATCCGACATCACCGAACCGCAGCTGCATCGGCACATCGATCCGTGACCCGAAGAAGTCGACGACCCCACCGCGATCGAGCAGCGCGGACCACTGGTCCTCGGCGGCGTAGACGGCGGAAGCAGGCATACGGTGGAGGATAGGGTGACGCGGTGACGGCGACCGGGACGACGATCTGCCCTGTGGACAGCCGACACCCGCATCCCGGGCCTGTGGACATCGCCGATCCTGCCGACAGGGATCCTGCTCAGGTCACGCAGCGATGAGCCCCGTCCGTCGCCTCGGCGGCGCCATCCGCAGAACTCCCCTCCTCGCCGGACTCCCCCGCGAGGTCGCCGTCCTGACCGCCGTCGCCTTCTGCGTCGCCCTGGGGTTCGGCATCCTCATCCCCGTCCTGCCCGTGTTCGCGCGCACGTTCGACGTCTCCGCTCTCGAGGCCAGCGCCGTCGTCTCGGTGTTCGCGCTCGTGCGGTTCGTCACCTCGCCGCTGAGCGGTGGTCTCGTCGACCGACTCGGCGAGCGCACCGTCATGACGAGCGGACTGCTCATCGTCGCGATCTCCAGCCTGGCCGCCGGCTTCTCCCAGACCTATCTGCAACTGCTCGTCCTGCGCGGTGCCGGGGGCCTCGGCTCCAGCATGTTCACGGTGTCCGCGATGGCGCTGCTGCTGCGCGTCGTCGCGACCGAGCAGCGCGGCCGGGCTGCCGGAGCGTTCCAGGGCGGCTTCATCATCGGCGGCGTCGCCGGTCCTGCGGTGGGCGGCCTCGTCGTCGCGTGGTCGATCCGTGCACCCTTCTTCGTCTACGCCGGCACCCTCCTGCTCGCCGCGATGGTCGCCATCTTCTTCCTCTCCCGCACCCGGCTGGCCGAGCGCGAGGAGCAGGTGGCCGAGGGCGAGCAGAACAGGTTGGAGCAGCTGCGCTCCGCGCTGAAGGACCGCGCGTACCAGGCCGCCATCTCCACGAACCTCGCCGTCGGTTTCGTCATCTTCGGGCTGCGCTCCTCGGCCGTGCCGCTGTTCGTCGTGGAGGGGTTGGGCGAGACCGCCTCGGTCTCCGGCATCGGCTTCCTCGTGGCCGCCGGCGTGCAGGCCGCGCTGCTGCTCCCGGCCGGCCGCATGGCCGACACGCGGGGGCGCCGGCGCGCACTGCTCTGGGGCACCATCGGGTCGTCGATCGGCATGCTCGTCCTCACCGCTTCCGACGTCGTGGCCAACGGCTGGGGCACACCGGCCGTGGCCGCTACCGCCATGTTCTTCCTGGCCATGGGCATCCAAGGCGCCTCGGGTGCCTTCCTCGGCTCGGCTCCAGCGGCTGTCGTCGGTGATGTCATGGGTGGACGGCGCGGCGGCATCGTCGTCGCGACCTTCCAGATGATGTCCGACGTCGGCGCGATCCTGGGACCGTTGGCTGCCGGCCTGCTCATCGACTCCTTCGACTTCGATTGGGCATTCGGTGTCGGCATGGTGCTGACGATGGTGACGATCCTGTTCGTGCTGCGGATGCCCGAGACCCTCACGCGGAAGTCGTCCGAATCCACGGCGGACACCGAGGTCAACACCGCTGTTGACAGCGAGCCGGAGAGGCCCTAAAATTCGAACACTTGTTCGACTAAACCTGCTGGCCTCGCCCTCCTGGCGAGTTGACGGATCGCCCACCTCACGGTCGCCCATCCGCCCGACGAGCCGAAGGCAGGGGCCATGGCCGCCATCACCACTCCCGCACTGCTGGAGACTGATCCGCGCCTGCTGACGTCCGCCGAGCGACGCGATCGCCTGCAGCACCTGCAGGCGTTGGCCGCCCGGGTCGAGGCCGCTCACCTCGACACGCTGGTCGTCGAATGCGGAGCCGCGCCCCGTGAACGGACGGTGATCGTCGATGCCCCGTCCGATGCCGACGCCGAGCGGGAGGCCCACCGGCTGGGTACCGGTACAGGCGTCCGGGGTCCTCGTCTGGAGACCGGCGAACGGCAGCTGGTCTTCACCGACGAGGTGGTCGACGAACTCGGTCCGCTGCTGCACCGCACCCACGGCTCGGTCGCGAACGATCTTCGGGTGGCCCGACTGCTCAACGGTCCCCTGTCCGCCGTACGTGAATCCCTGATCGCCGGCCGCATCACCGCCGCCCATGCCCGGGCACTGTGCCGTCAGGCGAGCCGCATGCAGCCGGACGACGTCCACCAGAACGCGCGGTCCGCGGCGGAGTTCCGCATCGCGGGGCCGGCCGTCCTCGCGGTGCTGTGGCCGCTCGCGACGATCGCGATCGAGGTCGCGACGCGCATGAGCGCGGAGGGCTACCTCGACCCGATGCCGACGATCTGGCACCTGTTCCTGCTGGCGCTCGTGCCGGGTGCGGCGATCTACGCGATGGTCGTCGGCTGCTCGGAGTGGAGCGCCTCGCGCGCGACATGGGCGGCGCGGCTCGTCGGCCGGCCGGTCAAATGGGTGGCCGATCGCACCGAGGCCTTCCTGGCCGACGACCAGGGCCGCGACAGTCGCCTCGCCTTGGATCTGGCGCTGGACGCCGACGGCACCTTCCGGGCGATTCGGGTCAGGAGCACCGCGGCGCTCGGCGCCTATCTGTCCTTCTTCGGGCCGTTTCCGACCTTCGGCAACATGGGCACGGTGATCGGCGTATACCGCACGCCGGCAGCCTCGGTCGAAGTGACCGGGGTGCTCAGCAACACGCCGCCCATCGCGCCCTATCGCGGCGCCGGCCGCCCGGAATCGACCATGATGATGGAGCTCGCCATCGACAAGGCGGCGCGCGAGCTCGGGCTCGACCGGATCGACCTGCGCCGCAGGAACATC
>JAUHZW010000216.1 GCA_030425745.1 Actinomycetes bacterium | reverse complement strand
GACCGGGCTCGAACCGGCGACCTCCGCCGTGACAGGGCGGCGCGCTAACCAACTGCGCTACGGGGCCTTGCTGTGTTGCTGATGGTGACTTCTTGCTCTGGTGCTGTCTTCCTTGTGCTGCGCATCCCCAACGGGATTCGAACCCGTGCTGCCGCCGTGAAAGGGCGGAGTCCTAGGCCGCTAGACGATGGGGACCTAGAGGTGCGTCCCCGTCGACCATGCGAAGCCGTTGGCGACTGGAGAAGCATAGGGGAGACCCGGGGGATGTGGGAAACCGGGGGGTGGGTGACGATGGGGTCATGATCGAGGTGACCCGCGAGCGGTTCGAGGAGCTTGTCGGTGACGCCCTGGACACGATTCCCGAGGGCTTCCATCGGCTGATGGAGAACGTCGTCGTGCTGGTCGAGGACCGTCCTCCGGCCGGCCGGGCCATCCGCGGGCTGTATCAGGGAGTGCCGCTGACCAAGCGGGGCCATCGCTACGCCGGCTACCTGCCCGACACCATCCACCTGTATCGGTTGCCGATCCAGCGGATGAGTCACTCGGAAGAGGACATCATCGAGCAGGTTCGCATTACCGTGGTGCACGAGGTGGGCCACCACTTCGGCATCAAGGAGTCCCGACTCCGCGAGTTGGGCTACGGCTGACCATCGGGGAGGGCACATGCCATCGACCGTCCGCTCACTCGCGCCGCAGTACGACGTCATCGAGATCGATCACTCAGGTGACGTGACCAAGGCCCAGATGCTTGACGCGGCCAAGGAGGTGGCCGCCCTGTCGCCGGGTGGTGTGCACCGCGTTCTGGCCGACTGGTCGGGCGTGACGTCGCTGCCCGACAACATCACGATCGTCGGGTTCGGCGAGTCGATGGACAAGGTTGACCTCCCGGCCGACTTCCGGCACGCGCACGTGTGGCCGGAGGAGCTGTCCGCGCGACTGTCTCTGGACATGTGGAAGACGGTCGAGAACAACCGGGGCCATCACGCCCGCGTGTTCGGCGATCGCGACGCCGCGCTGGCCTGGCTCACCTCGTAGGTCACTGCGCCGTCAGCGGGTGGCGGCGCGCTGCAGGCGATCGATGATCGCCGCTCCCACTCCGTCGCTCGGCGGCAGCACGGCGAGGACGCTGGTGAGTTCCAGAGCGTCCGCTTCCCGCAAGGCCGAATAGAGCACGCGTGCGTAGTCCTCGGGTGATTCCGGGGCGCTCAGTCGGACGAGCCCTGCGGGGGTGGCGACGTCGGCGAGCGCCAGAAGACCGGTGCGGGCGCCTCGGTCAGTGGCGACGGTGTCGAGCTGGTCGGCATGTGCCAAGAGGGTGACCCCGGCCTCGGGGGCGTAATGCGACGCGAGGGTGCCGGGGGCGCGGACGTCAGAGCGCTCGGCCAGGGGCAGTCCGGTGGTGGTCTCGACGTCCTCGGCCGTGACATGCCCGGGGCGCAGGATCACCGGTGCCGGGCCGGTGCAGTCCACGATGGTCGACTCCACGCCGACGCTGCTCGGGCCGCCCTCGAGGATGACGTCATCATCACTGAGGTGCTGTTCGAGTTCTGCCTGCACGTGCGCCGCAGTGGTGGGGCTGACCCGACCGAACCGGTTGGCGCTGGGGGCGGCGATGCCGATGGCCGGGTCGTGGGTGAGCTCGGCGAGTCGGGTGAGCACGTCGCGCATGACGGGGTGGCTCGGCACCCGGACGGCCACCGTCTCCTGCCCGCCGGTGATGAAATCCCCGGCCCTCGGTGAGCGGGGCAGCACCAGGGTGAGGGGCCCGGGCCAGTGGGCCCCGGCGAGGGCCCTGGCGTAGTCGGGGACGGTGCTGGCCCACTGCCAGGCCGCGTCGGCATCCCTGACGTGGGCGATGAGTGGATGGTCGGCCGGCCGTCCCTTGGCCGCGTAGACCTGCGCCACGGCGTGCGGGTCATCGGCCCGTGCCCCGAGCCCGTAGACCGTCTCGGTGGGCAGCGCCGCGAGGTGGCCCCGGGCGAGGGCATGGGCCGCATCGCCGGGACCCTGGGTCGTCTGCACGGACCCATTCAACCGTCTGGGCGATCGTCGGCCCTCCCCTGGCGATTGTTAGAGGAATGTCAGAGATGCCGCAGACGGGCGCTTTCCGGGAACGAAACCTCACCCACGCGTGTCCTACTGCCTGAACCCACACGTGGGGATCGCTGTGTTGCGGCGTCCCCTTCTCGAGGAGGACATGTGAGTACCCAGTACCCCGGTCCCGGCAATGGGCCGGTGACCTACCCCGACGCCAACCCGTACGCCACGCGCCCGCCGGCTGGTCCGCCGCCGCAGCGCCCGCAGGCACGCCAGTCGCGCCGCGGCCCGGGCGCCGGAGCCATCATCGGCATGGTGGCCGGTGCTGGCCTCATCGCCGTGACCGCAGGCACGATCGGCGGTGGCGTGGGCTACCTCGTCGCCCGGGAGACCGTCCCGCCGGTGACGGTCGAGGCGGCCGCCCCCGTCGGGAGCGTGGTGGCCACCAGCGTGACCCCCGGCTCGATCGCGGAGATCGCCGCGGCCGTCGAGCCCGCCGTGGTGCAGATGAACGTCGCCACCCCCGACGGTGAGGGCACCGGTACCGGCTTCGTCATCAGCGATGACGGCTACATCATCACCAACCATCACGTCGCGGGTGTGGCCGGCGATGGCGGCACCATCGAGGTCGCCTTCTCCGACGGTGGCACGGCCACCGGCAAGCTCGTCGGCTCCAGCCCGGGCTACGACATCGCCGTGGTGAAGGTCGACCGCTCCGGCTTGACGTCGGTGCCGCTCGGTTCGTCCTCGGCAGTCAACGTCGGTGACTCCGTCATCGCCGTCGGCTCGCCGCTGGGCCTGACCGGCACCGTGACCACCGGCATCGTGAGTGCGCTGAACCGTCCCGTGACCGCGGGCGGCCAGGAGGATCTCGCGTTCATCAACGCGATCCAGACCGACGCGGCCATCAACCCCGGTAACTCCGGCGGCCCGCTGCTGGATGCCACGGGCGCCGTCATCGGCGTAAACTCCGCGATCGCGTCGAACAGCGTCGGCGCGGACGGCACGGCCGGCTCCATCGGCCTGGGCTTCGCGATCCCGATCGACGTCGTGAAGCGGATCAGCAACGAGATCATCTCGACCGGCAGCTTCACCACCCCGATCATCGGCGTCACCCTCGACATGACCCGCGAGGGTCCGGGCGCGACGGTCATGGAGGTCTCGCCGCAGGGACCCTCGGACGTGGCCGGCCTGCAGTCCGGTGACCGCATCACGCGGATCGACGGGGTCGTCGTCGCCGACGCCACCCAGGCGATCGTCACCATCCGTGCCATGGCACCGGGCGACTCGGTGATGCTCACCGTCGAGCGCAACGGCCAGACGGCCGAGATCCCGGTGACCCTGGGATCACAGAACTGACCCTTCCCCCCCTGGTGACGGGAGTGGAACCCTTCCCCCTCCGCTCCCGTCCCACAGCCCAGTGGCCCGCGCCCGTCCCTCCTCCAGGGTGCGGGCCACTGCTGTGGTCGGGGTCCGCTGCTGTGGTCGGGGTCCGCTGCTGTGGTCGGAGTCAGGGTCACAGGGGCGTGGCGCCACCATGGGCGGCCCAAAGCTGCGCGTAGGTGCCGTGGGCCTGCCGGAGCTCGTCGTGCGTCCCGCACTCGACGATGCTGTGCCGGGCGACGACGGCGACCCGATCTCCGCGGGCTGCCCAGTCCAGGTGGTGGGCGATCGCGATGATCGTCCGGCCCG
>JAUHZW010000215.1 GCA_030425745.1 Actinomycetes bacterium | reverse complement strand
GGCTGCCCGGGCGCTCCGATCCAGTGACTTCGTCTTCCCGACCTACCGGGACCACGGCGTGCCGTGGGTGCGCGGTGTCGCTCCGCTCGACCTGTTGCGCATGGTGCGCGGCGTCACCCACGGAGGGTGGGACCCGATCGCGCATGGGTGCGGTCTCTACTCGATCGTCGTTGGCGCACAGGGCCTGCACGGCGTCGGCTACGCGATGGGCATGGAGATGGACGGCGCCGAGGGCGCGGTGCTCACCTTCTTCGGCGACGGTGCCACCGACCAAGGCGACATCAGCGAGGCGCTCGTCTTCGCGGCGCGCTTCGAGGCACCCGTGGTCCTGCTGTGCGAGAACAACCAGTGGGCCATTTCGACTCCGCGGGTCCGTCCCGGCGCCGACGCCCTGGTGCGCCGTGCCGCCGGGTTCGGCATCCCGGCCATCCGCGTCGACGGCAACGACGTGGTCGCGGTCCACGCGGTCACCGCGTCGGCGCTCGCCAGCGCCCGATCCGGCAACGGCCCGGTCTTCGTCGAGGCGGTCACCTTCCGGCTGGGTGCTCACACGACGTCCGACGATCCGTCCCGCTACCGCGACGAGGCCGAGGTCGAGGCGTGGAGTCGGCAGGACCCCATCGAGCGGGTGCGCGCCCACCTGCTGGCGACCACGGGGGCCGACCCGTCGTTCTTCGACGACGTCGAGGCCGAGTCCCAGGCCCTGGCCGAGGCGCTGCGCCACGAGGTGCGCTCAATGCCGAACCCTGCACCCGAGTCGATGTTCGACTACGTCTACGCAGAGCCGCACGAACCCCTGGCACGGCAGCGCGAGGCGTTCGTCGCGTATGAGTCGTCGTTCCTGTCCGAGGACGAGGCCCGCGCATGACGACGATGACCATGGCGGCGGCGCTCAATGCCGGGCTGCGCAAGGCGATGGAGGACGACCCACGCGTGGTGCTGATGGGGGAGGACATCGGTCGCCTCGGCGGCGTCTTCCGGATCACGGACGGCCTGCAGAAGGACTTCGGCGAGCGGCGCGTGATCGACTCCCCGCTCGCGGAGAGCGGCATCGTCGGCGCCGGGGTCGGCCTCGCGATGCGCGGGTTCCGCCCCGTGCTCGAGATCCAGTTCGACGGGTTCGTTTACCCGGCCTTCGACCAGATCGTCTCGCAGGTGGCCAAGATGCATCGGCGCAGCGAGGGCGACCTGCTCATGGCGATGGTCATCCGGATCCCCTACGGCGGGGGCATCGGCGCGGTCGAGCATCACAGCGAGTCGCCTGAGGCCCTGTTCGCGCACACCCCGGGCCTGCGCATCCTCACGCCGAGCGACCCGCAGGCGGCCTATTGGACGATCCAGGAGGCCATCGCCTGCAACGACCCGGTGATCTACCTCGAACCCAAGAGGCGCTACTGGGAGAAGGGCGAGGTGGAGCCCTCCGTGCCCGGGGCAGCCTGGCACTCACGGGTGCTCCGGACGGGCACGGACGCCACCGTCGCCTGCTACGGGCCGACCGTCCGCACCTGCATGAACGCTGCGAGCCTCTCCCGTGCCTCCTTGGAGGTCATCGACCTGCAGAGCCTGGCACCGCTGGACCTCGATCCCGTGGTGGAGTCGGTCGGCAGGACCGGCCGCCTCGTCGTCGTCCACGAGGCGGTCCGCTCCGGGGGCATCGGGGCCGAGGTCGCCGCAGCCGTCACCCAGCAGTGCTTCTACTCGATGGAGGCACCGGTGCTGCGCGTCACCGGGTACGACCTGCCCTACCCCGCGAGCCGTCTCGAGGGTCCCTTCCTTCCGGATGTCGACCGCATCCTCGATGCCGTCGAGCGCTCGCTCGACTGGTAGTCCGAACAGGAGACAACGCGTGTCTGAGAGCAAGTCGTTCGCACTGCCCGACGTCGGTGAGGGGCTGACGGAGGCCGAGATCCTCCGGTGGCTGGTCGCCCCGGGCGACGTCGTCGAGGTCAACCAGATGATCGTCGAGATCGAGACAGCCAAGGCCGCCGTCGAGCTTCCCTGCCCGTTCGCGGGAACGGTGACCGAACTCCTGGCGGAGTCGGGGCAGATCGTCGAGGTCGGCTCCACGATCATCACCATCGAGGTCGACGATGCGCCGGCTGCTGGCGCATCGTCGCGGCGCGAGTCCGTCCTCGTCGGCTACGGCACGACGACGGCGGAGGAGCCGCAGCGCCGCAGGCGCAAGGCACCGCCGAGCCATGGCCTCCCGCCGGCCGAGCGGGCCCGGGCCAAGCCGCCGGTCCGCCGCCTCGCCCAGGAGCTCGACATCGACCTCGACGCGGTCCCGGCGACCGGCTCCCGCAGCGAGGTGACCCGCGGTGACCTGCTCGCGTACGCCGGTCAGCAGTCGACCGTCGAGCACCCGGGTGCGCTGCGCGATGAGCGTGTCGCGGTCCGCGGTGTGCACCGGGCGATGGCCGAGGCGATGGTCGAGTCCGTCGCGCGCTCGCCGCACGTGACCGAGTGGGTCGACGTCGACATGACGCGGTCGATGGAGGTCCTCGGACGGATGAGGGAGGAGTTCCCGGACATCCGGTTCACGCCCATGGTGCTCGTCGCGGCCGGCCTGATCCGGGCCGTCCGTCGCCACCCGATGGCGAACTCGTCGTGGGTCGACACCGACGAGGGTCCGCACGTGGAGCTGCACGGCACCGTGAACCTCGGCGTCGCGTCGGACACCCCGCGCGGCCTGCTCGTCCCGGTCGTCCGCGGGGCGCACACGATGAGCCTGCACGAGCTCGCCCGCGAGATCCGGCGTGTGGTCATGAGCGCTCGTGAGGGAGCATCGACCCCGGCGGACCTCACCGGGGGCACCGTCACGCTGACGAACATCGGGGTCTTCGGCATCGACGGGGGGACGCCGATCCTGAGCCCGGGACAGACGGTGATCCTGGCCATGGGCCGCATCATCGACCGGCCGTGGGTGGTGGGCGGTGCCGTCGTCCCGAGGCCCGTCATGCAGCTGTCCATCTCCTTCGACCATCGGGTGATCGACGGCGCCACGGCGTCGCGGACCCTGGGCGAGGTGGAGCGGTTCCTCACGGACCCGGCGGTCGAGCTGCTCCTGGAGCAGGTGACCGACCAGCCGGTGGCCAGCCGTGAGGACGGCTGACGCTGATGACGACGACGAAGGTGAGCGGATGACGGACGAGGGCCTTCTGGTCGAACGCCGTGGCAGCGTCACGAGAGTGGTGTTCAACCGCCCCGAGCGGCTGAACGCCCTCACCGTCGGGGTCCTCGATGCGGCCGCTGACGCCGTCGAGGCGGCCGCGGACAACGGGACGCGTGTCATCGTGCTCACCGGGGCCGGCCGGGCCTTCAGCGCGGGAGCGGATCTCGGGCCCCATGGAGCGACCCCCGGAGTCGGCACGATCGACTCGGCCAACCGCCTGACGCTCGCGCTGACCAGCTCGCCCTTGCCGGTGGTGGCCGCGGTCAACGGCGTTGCCGCGGGCGTCGGCTGCTCCTTCGCCCTGGCTGCGGACATCGTCGTCGCCAAGGAGTCCGCCTCGTTCATGCTGGCGTTCACGCGTATCGGGCTCATGCCCGACGGCGGGTCCTCGCTCCTGGTGCCGGCTGCGGTGGGGCGGGCGCGTGCCGCCCGCATGGCGCTGCTCGCCGAGAAGGTGCCGGCGGCGCGGGCGGCGGAGTGGGGGCTCATCGCCGACGTCGTCCCGGACGACGACTTCGACGCCTACGTCGAGGGCATGGTCGAGCAGCTGTCGTCGGGGGCGCCCTTGGCGTACGCGGCGACGAAGAGGGTGCTCAACGCC
>JAUHZW010000214.1 GCA_030425745.1 Actinomycetes bacterium | reverse complement strand
GTACGCCGACGAGGAATTGGCGCCGGGCGTATGGCGATACGACTACCAGGCGAGGTCGGACCAAGGCGATAACACGAAGCTGCGTCGGGCTTATGAACTCGGTTTGCCCATCATTCTTCTTCGACGCGTCGACAAGGGTGTGTATGTCCCCCTCTATCCGGTGTACGTGACAGGAGACAACCGGGCTGAGAAGTACTTTGTTCTCACCGTTGCTGAAGCACGTCTATCAGGCGCCAGCGAAGACCCTGACACTCGTCGATACGTGGAAAGACTCGTCAACGAGCGAGTGCACCAAAGAGAGTTCCGGAGCAGAGTTCTCATCGCCTATCGGGATCGCTGTGCCGTGTGTCGACTCCAGCATCCCGAGTTGCTTGACGCTGCACACATCCTCCCGGACCGCCACAAACGGGGTCTGCCGGTAGTTCCCAACGGGCTGAGTCTGTGCAAGATCCACCACAGTGCGTACGACCTCAACTTCCTTGGTATCGACGCCGACTATCGCGTTCACATCAACCAGGTTCTGCTGGAGGAGCGGGACGGACCAATGCTGAAGCACGGACTACAGGAAATGCACGGGTCCGTCCTCAGCGTGCCGAAGCGCACAACCTTGCGTCCCGACAAGGACAACTTGGCTGAGCGTTTCGAGGGATTCCAGGCCGCCTCCTAGAGTCACACAGGAATGGTCGCTGTGTGTAGGCGCCCACCTTGGCGATAGGTCTCGCCGGCAGCTGCAAGCGCGCCATGATGGGTGAGTAACAAGGAGGTGACATGGGCGGGACGTGCTGGCCGGAGCATCCGGACTTCGTCAATGATGCCGAGCGAACGGCTTGGCAGGCGATCAAACGTCAGCTGCGTGATGGAGACATCCTCCTGCACGGTCTGCGCTTCACCGATCCTCATGATGGAGAGGTCGAGATTGACCTATTGCTCCTGATGCCTGATCTGGGTGCCGCGGTGATCGAGGTCAAGGGTGGGCAGATCACCTACTCCGAGGGTCAGGTGTGGCAGATCCGGGGAGACGGGCGGCATGCGATCGACCCGGCCGAGCAGGCCGCCAAGGAGGTGCGCGCTCTGCAGCGCTTCCTGGAGCGACAGCCCAATTGGTCGCGGGGCTACCTACGCGCGGCCTGGCTCGTGGCTTTCCCCAACACGTCCCCGCCCGGTGATCTCGGGCCACGCCTTCGACGGGATCTGATCATCGGCGCGGACGACCTTGATGACGCCGCGGGCAAGGTCTTTGAGCGACTGCAGGACCCGGCGCTGGAACGGTGGACGCCCCGTGACGGCTGGGTGCAAACCGCTCTGGACCACCTGCTGGGCACGTATGACGCCGAGGTGGAGATCCAGGGTCGGGCAGCCGAGCGCCTGCGGCACGCCGACCAACTCACCGCTGAGCAGTCGGCGCTGTTGGCGGTGATCCGTAATGTGCCGCGCTTCGAGGTGACCGGGCCTGCCGGGACGGGCAAGACCTGGATGGCGATGGAGCAGGCTCGGCGATGGGCCAAGGCCGGGGAACGAGTCGCCCTGGTGACTTACACACGCGGCGTCGTCGAGTCGATGAAGCGAGCAATGGCGGATCTGCCTGCAGCAGAGCAGCCCGCGTGGATCGGCACCTACTTCCAGTTGGGGGCCCAGTGGGACATCCGAGCCACCGCTGCGGATGATGCGGACTTCTGGACGCGTCGCGGACCGGAGGAGATGCTCGCCCACGCTTCGGGGCTGGCCAATGACGAGCGGTTCACCGCCCTCGTCGTCGATGAGGCCCAGGACTTCGGCGATTCCTGGTGGCCCGCACTCCTGGCCGCAAGCACGCCGGACGTCGAGATCGCGGTGTTCCGCGACGACGAGCAGGCTGTGTTCACCGAGCGTCGCGGACGACCCGACGTCGAGCTGACCTCGTTGGTCCTGGACGAGAACCTGCGCAATGCCAGCCAGATCGTCGACACGTTCCGGCCTCTCGTCGATACCGATGTGCGGAGCAGGTCAGGGAGCGGCTTTCCGATCGAATATGTGCGCTGCTCGGAGAGTACGGTCGAGGAGATCACCGATCGGGTGGTGTCCGAGCTGGTCGATGAGCGCGGGTGGCTGCCCGAGCACGTCGCCGTGATCACCACACAGCATCGCCACCCCGTCCAGCGTGAGTATGAGGCGGACAAGGACACCTACTGGAATGACCTGTGGGACAGCGACGATGTCTTCTACTCCACCGTTGCCGGCTTCAAGGGACTGGAACGTCCCGCCGTCGTGCTCATGGTCGACGGGTTCCACGACGACCTCGACCCCAAGAACGTCCTCTATACGGGAATGAGTCGGGCACGGGACCTGCTCGTGGTGGTGGCACCTCCTGAACTCATTGAGCAGGCAGGAAGCACCAAGTTGACGAAGAGGTTGAACCACTTCGAGCGCCAGATTCCGGAGTGATGTCCGGGTATTGACCGACCGGCTGTCGTCGGGTCCGCTCTGGTCAGTTTTCGGTGCGAGCCCAGCGCCAGACCGCGTTGATAGCGCCGAAGCATGCGGCGGCGAGGATGCCGGTGATCATGAACGCGGCATAGCGACCGACGGTTCCGCCGGGCGCTCCCGCGCCACCGACCATGGAGTCGGTGATGCTGCCCGTGCCCGCGATGTTATTGAAGCCGAACCACACGGCCGGGTTGAAGACCTGCACCCAGTCCGCATTGATGATCACCCCGAAGCCGGCGAGGATCTGGGCGATGATGGAAACGATGGCGAAAATTCCCGCCGACAGGCCCACGGGCCCAGCCACCACGGTCACGCCCACTGCTGCGATCGTCCGTCCTGGATTCATCGTCGTCCCCCTTTGTGCTTCTTTGCCGACCGTAGAGGCCGGGTGTGACAGCGGGCGCTTCTGGGGACCTCATCCGGCTTCTTGTCGAGTCGGTCACTGTGGACCGCGTAGCCGGCGTCGCGAAGGGCCCGGGCGAGGTCACCTTCGGCCTGAATCCCCTCTTCTCTGGTGTCGTAGGGACCCCAGCCCTTCATGAGGGCGTACTCGTAGCCGACGGCGCGGACCTGCTCACGGCGGAAGTACTTGGACAGTTTCTTGGCAAGTTGCTCGTATCGCTGCCACTTCTCCCGGAGGTAGAGGTTGGTGTAGCCGACGTAGTAGTCCCAGGTGATCGCCTCGTCGAGCCGCTCGACCTTGATGACGTAGACCCGGTGCTGGGGACCGGTGCGCTCGTTGTGGGGAGTGAAGGTGATGTCCATGGTCGTCGTCCTGTCAGTAGTCGTAGATGCAGCCGGGGAGGGTGGAGATGCGGCGCCCGCGGAACAGGGCTGCGCTCAGGTTCCTCAGGTCGTCGTGCTTGACGGCTCCGGTCCAGTAGGCCAAGTGGTAGAGGAGGGCGCCGACCTGATCTCGGGACAGCGCTCCCCGGTCGTCCCACGTGGGGCGACCTTGGTTGTGATCCGTGGCCTCCTGCTCTCGGCGGTGCAGGAGGTGGACCTCGGAGCCCTGGGCATGGAGGGCGAGGTCGCCGCCCTGGATCGGGGTGAGCAGGTGCATCGGGTAGCCACCGTTGGGCATGGTCGTTTCCCTTCGTCATGGATCGACACGGCGTCGATTCCTGCTTCCCATCAAGCACCCCCTACGGGGGTGCTAAAGACCGCGCGCGCGTGAGAGGTGGCATGTCAGGGGGGTGAGGGATCATGGGCCTGCGGTGTCGAAGTAGTCCGATGGCGGCGAGCTCGACCATCGGTTCGTCCTGGGGGGTCTTGTGGCAGTGAGCGGCCGGTCGTGGCGACGTCTCGCCCTCGGGGCAGTGGCCGCGACAGTGGTG
>JAUHZW010000213.1 GCA_030425745.1 Actinomycetes bacterium | reverse complement strand
CGCTCGACATCGCGGCCGATCTCGGCGAGAGCCTCGGGCGTGAGCGTGTGGTTCACGCGCTCGACCTCCTGCTCGATGATCGGTCCCTCGTCGAGGTCCGACGTGACGAAGTGCGCGGTCGCGCCGATGAGCTTCACGCCCCGGGCATGCGCCTGGTGGTAGGGACGGGCGCCCTTGAACCCGGGCAGGAAGGAGTGGTGGATGTTGATGACCCGCCCGCTCAGCTCCCGGCACGCGTTGTCGGACAGGATCTGCATGTAGCGCGCGAGCACCACCAGGTCTATGTCGAGCTCGTCGACCAGCTGGAGCATCGCGGCCTCCTGCTCGACCTTCGTCTCCGGCGTGACCGGCAGGTGATGGAACGGCACGTCATACCGCTCGGCGAGGGGGCGGCAGGTCTCGTGGTTCGACACGATCCCAACGATGTCGAGCGGCAGTTCGCCCGCATCCCAGCGGTAGAGCAGGTCGAGAAGGCAGTGGTCGTACTGCGACACCATGATCAGGGCGCGGCGATGCTCGGACTCCAGTCGCAGACCCACCTCGGTGCCGAACTGCGACGTGCGTGCGGCCACGACCTCGCGGACCCGATCGATGTCGGGGATGTCGGTCTCGAACTTGGTGCGGGCGAAGAACAGGCCGGTGCCCAGATCGGAGAACTGCTCCTGCTCGAGCACGTTGGCCTCGACCTCGAGGAGCGCGCCGCTGATCGCATGGATGATGCCGGGCCCGTCGGGGCAGCTGATGGTGAGGATGTACGCCGGCACGGTGAGGGAGGCTAACAGGACGACCGTCGGCGCCCCACCTACCATCGACGGGTGGCCATCGACGAGCGTGCGCAGCGCGCGCATGACGCCGCCTGCGCGGCGGGATCGGCCGGCTACACCGATCCCGTCTCGGGGCTGTTCGTCATGACCGCCGACTATCTGCAGGATCGCGGGTGGTGCTGCGGCAACGGGTGCCGGCACTGCCCGTACCCCAAGGACGGGACCGCCCCCACGGCCCGTCGTCGTGGATGAGGTTGGATCTCCCCATGCCTGCCGACTACCTCGCGCGAGCCCACTCCCAGTGGGGCGACGGCAATGCCAAGGGCGCGATCGGGTCCGGCTGGGACGCCGCGAACGACGCCATGGTGGCCGGTGACCGCGCGGCGGTCGAGGACGTGGCCCGGCTGGCCGCCGACATCGCCACGGCCACCGACGGGAAGCTCTCGGAGGAGGCCGCCCGGCTCTCGTCGTACTGCCGACTCTCCCTCGACGGCGTCGGCACCGGGGTGCAGGCCAGTTCCGTCGTCGGACGGATGTTCGGTCGGCGCAAGACGAAGAAGTGCCCGGACTGCGCGGAGAAGATCTCCGTCGAGGCCAAGGTCTGCCCCCACTGCCGCTACCGCTTCCCCGTCCAGTAGCACGGCGGGCATCGGGGGAGCAAAACCGGCGGCGACCTTGCCGAAGTCGCGGGCCCGTGCCACCATTGCCGGGTTGCGTTGGAACGTTCCAACAGAGCACTCGTACGAGGTCGCCGGCCTCAGCATCCCGATGAAGGAGACCACCATGGTGGATGTCCTCAGCGTGGGTCGCGTGAGCGTCGACCTGTATGCCCGGGAGTCGGGCGCGGGGTTCGAGGACCAGCAGACCTTCACCAAGTCCGTCGGCGGCAGCCCGACCAACGTCGCGGTCGCCGCCGCCCGTCTCGGCCTCCACGCGGCGATCGCCACGAAGGTGGGAGACGACGGCTTCGGGCAGTACGTGCGGAATCGGCTCGCGGACTGGAACGTCGACACCGCCTATGTCGGTGTACAGCCCGGCGGCCAGACCCCCCTCGCCCTGGCGGCACTCGATCCGCCGGAGACCCCGCGGGTCGCCTTCTACCGAGGCCCGGCCGCCCCCGACACGACCATCACCGCCGACGACATCCCCGCCGACGTGATCGACGCTGCCGGCGTCCTGTGGGTCAGCCAGGGCACTCTCGCTCAGGGGACCACCGCGGATGCCTGCCTGGCCTGGATGCGCCAGCGCGGCCGGTCCGGCCACACCATCCTCGACCTCGACTACCGCCCGGCCCTGTGGCCGAGCGAGGAGGCGGCTCGAGCGAAGGCACAGGAGGCCATCGCCCTGTCGACCGCCGTGGTCGGCAATCGCGAGGAGTGCTCGGTCGCCGTCGGCACCGACGACCCTGACGCGGCAGCCGACGCCCTGCTCGCCGCGGGGGTCTCCCTCGCCATCGTGAAGCTCGGCGCCGAGGGCGCCCTGCTGGCCACCTCCGACGATCGCTGGCGCATCGCCCCGACGCCGATCGACCTGGTCTGCGGTCTCGGTGCCGGCGATGCCTTCGGCGGCGCCCTGTGCCACGGGCTGATCCACGGGTGGGACGTCCCCCGCATCGGAGAGTTCGCCAACGCCGCCGGTGCCCTCGTCTCCACCCGACTCACCTGCGCCGACGAGATGCCGACGGTCGCCGAACTCACCACCATGCTGGGAGGCACCCCGTGACCGTCAGTCGCGAGCAGTACCGCGCCCTCATCGAGGCGCGCATCCACGAGCCCGCTCAACTCCAGACCGCTCTCGTATCGCGACGTCGTCGCTCCATCCCGGGGCACGACGGCCGACTTCTCATCGTCGCCGCCGACCACACCGCCCGCGGCATGCTCGCCGCCGCCGGTGATCCCCTGGCGGTCGCCGACCGCTACACCCTCCTGGACCGCCTCACCCGCGTGCTGGCCATGCCGGGCGTCGATGGCGTGCTCGCCAGCGCTGACATCCTCGAGGAGCTGGCCTGGCTCGGTGCGCTCGACGATCGCCTCGCGTTCGGCACCATGAACCGCGGCGGCATCATCGGCGCCAGTTGGGAGATCGACGACCGCATGACGGCCTACGACGTCGACCATGTCGAGTCGTGCGGCCTCGACGGCGGCAAGACCCTGCTGCGCATCGATCACAACGATCCCGGCACCGCGGGCACCCTTGAGCGCGTCGCCGCCGTCACCACGCAGCTCGCCGACCGGAAGATCATGTCGATGATCGAGCCGCTTCCCTACGTCAAGGACGCCACCGGCCGTGCGGTGCTCGACACCTCCGACGAGGCCCTCGTCAAGGTCGTCGCGATCGCCTCCGGCCTCGGCTCATCGTCGGCCTACACGTGGCTGAAGATCCCGGGCAGCAACCGCATGGCGGAGGTCGCCGGCGCCACGTCGATGCCGATCCTCATGCTCGGCGGGGACCCGGGCGCTGACGCGGAGCGCACCTTCGACCGCTGGCGCACCTCTCTCGAGGAGCCCAACGTCCGCGGCCTCGTCGCCGGCCGCACCCTGCTCTACCCCCACGGCGAGGAGCCCGAGCAGGCCGTCGCGCGTGCAGCATCGATCGTCCACCCAACCCCCACCACCGGAGGAAAGTCATGAGCTGGTTCCGCCCCGCAGGGTCCCTCGCGGAGGGCGACGCCGATGTGGTCGTCACCCCCGACACCGCGCCCTGGACCTACAGCGGCATGCGCGTGTGGACGCTGCACCCCGGCCAGACCATCACCCACACCCTCGATGGCGAGGAGGGCATCCTCGTCCCGCTGTCCGCTCGCGACATCGCGGTGACGGTCGATGACGAGGCACTGACCATGATCGGCCGCGACGGTGTCTTCGACTCGGTGTCCGACTGGGTCTACGTACCCGTCGGCTCGACCATCACGCTCTCCGGCAACGGTGGCGACATCGCCCTGTGCAGCGCCCGTGCGACCGAGAGGTTCCCGATGGTGCACACCGCGGCCGAGGACGTCCCGGTCGAGGTGCGCGGTGCTGGCTTCTCCACCCGTCAGGTCACCAACATCGCGACCCCCGACTCCTTCCACGGCGCGCACAA
>JAUHZW010000212.1 GCA_030425745.1 Actinomycetes bacterium | reverse complement strand
ACGGGTTCGCGTTCGCCGGGACGCCGTCGACCGTGCCGCCGGAGGCCCACGTGATCGACGCCGCAATATCGCTCAGAAGACCACCACGCCAGGACAACGCACGAACGGGCTGGATGCTCGCACCCGGAGCCACGTCCGCGATCAGGCCCGCCATCTTCGTGCCATGCCAGCTCGAGTCCCGCACCGGCGCGACGCCTCGCCAGTCCCCCGGATCCACCGGATTCGCATCCCGACCGATAGACCCGTAAGCGGCTTCGTCGACGTAGTCGCCATCGAACGCAACCGGTGGCGCGTTCGCCTGCCGCACCGCCGCCAACTGCTCGGGGCTGGACACAAAGTCGTACCCGTCCACCAGGCGGGGGTCCAGATCCGGATGAGCGGTCACACCGGTGTCGATGACGGCGACCGTGACACCCTCACCCGCGCTGTCACGCTCCTCAACAAAGGCTGCGTCCACCCCATACGCCCCCGCCAGGTTCCACGCATCCGACGACGATGCATCCGACGATGACGCCTCGGCGTTGGCATCGGTGGCGGTGAACAGGAACTGATCCGGCTCCGCCCACGCCACCTGCTCATCGGCGGCCAACTCGCTGGCGATCTGCTCCGCCGTCGCGACGTCCACCGGCTCACTGAGCTCGACCAGGACCGCGTCGTCGGTGACCTGCTCCGCCACCGTCAGATCCACCCCACCGACACGATCCTCACCCGGAACGCTGGTGTCGCCCGCGGCCTGCTCACTGCCGGGCTCGAACTCCACGATCAGGCCCGCGACCACGCCCTCCATGCCCGTCGTGGGCGTCGCCCACACCGGACCAGCCCCCGCACTGCGGCCACCAGCCGTCAGGGCGAACACCTCGAAGGAGTACTCCACCCCGTTCTTCAGGCCCGAGACCGTGGCCTGCGGATCCGTCGTGCGCACCAGTCGCTCGGACTCCCCCGTCACCCGGACGATGAACTCCTCGGCCGTACCGAAGGGTTGCACGCCATCGGCCTCAGGCTCGGGCAGCGGACCCGGCGACCAGGCCAGACGCACCTCGTTCAGACCGGCCTCCGCCGTCATCGCGTCGACCGGCATCGGACACAGCGCAACATCCACGATCGGCTCGTCGACCGGGACGTCCGTGTCGGCCGGTGCGTCCTCTGCAGCGGGCTCGTCCACCTCAGCGGCATCCGTGGGCTCGGCGGTCGGAACCGGCTCATCGCTCGCACTGGGCACCGGAGACGACGCCGGCGAAGGCACATCTGCAACCACCGGCTCCTGGGTCACGCTTGTGGGTGTGGGCTCAGCCGCGTCGCCCTTGTCCTCACCCACGCGAACCTCGACCGCCGCATCGGCGGCGGGCGAGGCATCAGGAGTGGCCGTAGAAGATGTCGCCGCCACGTCAGCCTCCGGGGTCTGCGCGGGCGTTTCCGACGGTGCTGGTTCGACGGTCTGTGAAGCGCTCGCCGACGCGCTCGGTTCCTGTGACGCACTCGGCTCCGGTGTGGCCACCGGGGTCGCTGATTCGCTCGCCTCCGCGGGCTCAGTGGCCGACGCCGTCGGCGAGGCCGACTGAGAAGCGGTCTCAGCCGGGGTGGGCGATGCGCTCGGTGTCGGATCCGCGTTCTGCGCACGCAGCGCATCCCGCACGGCATCGACATCGCACAGGGGAGGCAGACCGCCGTCCGGCGTGGCGACTGGCTCCGCGGCCGATGCTGGGAGAGCCTGTCCCAGGGAGGCGACAAGCACCGCGGCCACGCCCAGCGCAGCCACCCACCGCCTCACCATCAGCCCGAACTCCCAGGGTTTCACGACACGACAAGGGCTGCGGATCGCCGCAGCCCAACCAAGCCACGCTAAGCGGCGCCTACCATCCAGCCAAGCCGGAATTCAGGGCTGCACAGCTTTGACGGGTTCTCCGATTCAGGCATATTCGGATAACCGAACAGTAGGGTTGAGGCTTGTTGAGGGTTGCCCGACACCCTGCTACCCGCCGATCCGCACCTCCAGGCGACAGCCCCCCTCGGGGCGGCGCTCCCGCGACCACGCCCCCGGGGCGAGCTGATCGAACACGCGACTACCAACACCCGGGCGGGACGGCTCGGCCCCACGGCCGTCGTCCTCCACCACGACCACCACGGCATCGCCGTCACGGGTCACGTCAACCTCCACGTGACGTGCCCCTCCGTGCCTCACCGCATTGTTGATCGCCTCGGTCACGACATCCACGACTGACGACACAGTCGTCGATGCCACATCCCCGACGTCCACCGTGACATCGACGTCGACCAACCCGGCCCAGCTCTCCGCGAGGTCACGCAGGGCCGGCTCGAGATCCCCGGCATCAGCCATCAGCACCGCAGAGAGATCCGTGTCGAGAATCCGTCGTGCCTCGAACAGGGCATTCATCGCGCGGGTCTTGTCACCGGCATCGATGGCCTTGCGCAGTCGCATCGTCGCTGCGGTGAGGTTCGCGCCGACGGTGCCATGCAGTTGCGTGGAGATCTGCCGTCGCAGTCGGCGCTCCTGCTCCGCGGCCGTCTCGGACCGTACCTGCGCCTCACCGATCGACGCATGCAGCGCATCGAGTGCCTGCTCCTCGGTGCTGCCGAACGCACGCACCGCACCCGTCCACGGGATGACGATCAGCGCCGCACTCGAGGTCAGCAACGGCGCTGGCGTTCCTAGCGGATCGGCGAATCCCCACCACTGCACCACCAGGGGGATCAACGGCCCAGAGAGTGAAAGAGCCAGCAATCCCAGCACATACAGCGTGACGGACGGCTCGATCCGCCGTGCGATCGCATTGACGACGAGGACGACGATCGCGAGGTAGGCCGCGCCGATCAGCGGGATCAGCACCGCATTGACAGGCGTCTGAGTGCGCAGGAGCAGCAGGAAGCCGAAAGCCGACACCAGCGCGACTCCCCAGAGCGAGAACGGCCGCCCCTTCGCCGCCGCCCGCACAAGATCGCGCACCCGCAGGCGCGCCGCCAACTCACCCTCCTGCCATGTCTCCCGCGACACTCGACGCACGCCCTCCTCCGAGGCGATCTCCAGCGCATCG
This sequence comes from Actinomycetes bacterium, assembly GCA_030425745.1. Lineage (GTDB taxonomy): Bacteria > Actinomycetota > Actinomycetes > S36-B12 > S36-B12 > UBA10649. The sequence continues at coordinate 796 of JAUHZW010000212.1, read as the reverse complement.
ATGGCCTCCTGCGGCATCGACTCCGAGGAGAGGTCGATCTCATCCATCCGCTGCCGGGCCGACCCGACAGCTCGCGTCACCTGCACGATCAGACCCAACTGCATGGCCTCGACGAAGGCGCGGTCACGATCGGCCGCGACCTCCGTGTCGACGAGTTCACGCAGCAGGGCCTCACGCTGCTCGCGGAACCGTGCGACGTTGCCGAGCCCAGCGGCGGTGAGAGGCACGACGAGCGCTCCCAGCGCGAAACCGAAGAGCAGCCGCTCGGTGATCCCGGCAAGTGAGTCCAGATCGAGCAGTTCCAGCGCCCACCACAGCACTGCGCTGCGAACCGCCCAGGACACTCCACCCACGAGGACGACGGACCACACCGGCACCGGCCGGATGACTCGATGTCGCAGAACGGTGACGGCCGCCAGCCACTGCACCGCACCCGTCGCCGCATAAGCGATCAGGCTGATCGCAAGGCCGCTGAGGAGGTTGGCCGCACCGTCGAACGCCGGCGTCGTCGTGAGGATGAAGATCGTCGAGATGGGAAGGAGGATCAGGTAGCCCTGCCACGACAGGGCCCAGCGCCCGCCGATGCGCTCGCGGAGCGTGGGGTGCGCACTCAACGCGTGCCGGCCCCACCGATGAGCTGGTAGTACGCCTGCGTCATCAGCACCCGCGGATTCTCCCCCTGGGCCGGGTCGATCTCCAGACGACGCATGATGCGCGCCAATGCCGTCTCGACACTGCGCTCACTCACCACGCGGCGCTTCGCAATCTCACTGTTGGTCAGACCATCAGCGACCAT
>JAUHZW010000211.1 GCA_030425745.1 Actinomycetes bacterium | reverse complement strand
CCTCGGCGAGGTGCGAGAGGTCATGGATGACCGTCCTTCCTGGAAGTTGCCTCCACGGTAGGTCGTTCCGGGCCGGGAGTCGCGGCAGGCGCGCGGGGGAATTGGACTCCGATTCCAGCGAGCTCGGGCCGGCTGCGGGGGCGGATCGCCGGGTCATGCTCGTGGGGTAGAGTTCGAGCGCTTCGGGCGATTAGCTCAGTGGTAGAGCACTCGCTTCACACGCGAGGGGTCACTGGTTCGAACCCAGTATCGCCCACCGAGGTCGTGGGCTTCCGGCTCTCGTCCGCCAGTTTCATGCAGGGTTCATGCAGGGGTATCTGCGGCACCGGATGGAGAGAAGTGGCCACGGCATTCGAGAAGGTGGGTGGCGACCGGTCCGTCGTCGTCGCCCGCATCAATGGTGAACTGAAGGACCTCTCAACCGAGGTGTCCGACACTGACATCGTCGAGCCGGTCACGGTCGACTCCCCGGAAGGTCTCGCCGTCCTGCGGCACTCCGCGGCCCACGTGCTCGCCCAGGCGGTGCAGGACACCTTCCCCGAGGCGAAACTCGGCATCGGTCCGCCGATCAAGGACGGCTTCTACTACGACTTCTCCGTGGAGGAGCCCTTCACGCCGGAGGACCTCTCCGCGCTGGAGAAGCGGATGATCGCGATCCTGAAGTCCGGGCAGCAGTTCTCGCGCCGCGTGGTCACCGAGGACGAGGCCGTCCGCGAACTGGAGTCCGAGCCGTTCAAGCTGCGACTCATCGGCAGCGAGGGCGGCGCCGAGGTCATGGAGGTCGGCGGCTCGGAGCTGACGATCTACGACAACCTCGACCGCAAGACCGGCGAGCGGTGTTGGGGCGACCTCTGCCGCGGCCCGCACGTGCCCGACACCCGCTACATCCCGCCGAACGCGGTCAAGATCATGCGCTCGGCCGCGGCCTATTGGCTGGGTGATCAGGACAACGAGCAGCTGCAGCGCATCTACGGCACCGCGTGGCCGTCGAAGGACGACCTTCGTGCCTACCTGACATTCCTCGAGGAGGCCGAGAAGCGCGACCACCGCAAGCTCGGTGCCGAGCTGGACCTCTTCAGCTTCCCCGAGGACATCGGCTCAGGGCTGGCCGTGTTCCATCCCAAGGGCGGGGTCGTGCGCCGCGTCATGGAGGACTACTCGCGGCGGCGCCACGAGGAGGCCGGCTACGAGTTCGTGAACTCACCGCACATCACCAAGGGTGCGCTGTTCGAGAAGTCCGGTCACCTCGACTGGTACGCCGAGGGCATGTATCCGCCCATGAAGCTCGACGGTGAGGTCGACGCCGACGGCACGGTGCGCAAGCAGGCTCAGGACTACTACCTGAAGCCGATGAACTGCCCGATGCACAACCTGATCTTCGACGCCCGCGGCCGCTCCTACCGCGAGCTTCCGCTGCGGCTGTTCGAGTTCGGCACGGTGTACCGGTACGAGAAGTCCGGTGTGGTGCAGGGCCTCACCCGGGCCCGCGGCTTCACGCAGGACGACGCCCACATCTACTGCACGCTCGAGCAGATGCCCGAGGAGCTCGATGCCCTGCTGGACTTCGTCCTCGGCCTCCTGCGTGACTACGGGCTGGAGGACTTCTACCTCGAGATCTCGACGCGCGATCCGGAGAAGAGCGTCGGCACCGACGAGGCCTGGGCTGAGGCCACGGCCATCCTGCGACAGGCCGCCGAACGGCAGGGCCTCGACCTCGTGCTCGATGAGGGAGGCGCGGCGTTCTACGGCCCGAAGATCTCCGTTCAGGCCAAGGATGCGATCGGCCGCACGTGGCAGATGTCGACCATCCAGGTCGACTTCAACCTGCCTGAGCGCTTCGGCCTGGAGTACCAGGCGGCCGACGGCTCGCGTCAGCGCCCGGTGATGATCCACCGCGCCCTGTTCGGGTCGATCGAACGCTTCTTCGCCGTGCTCCTCGAGCACTACGCGGGCGCCTTCCCCCCATGGTTGGCTCCGGTGCAGGTCGTCGCCATTCCGGTGACGGATGCGCACATCCCGTATCTGGAGGAGGTCGCGGCAGCCCTGCGGGCCAAGGGCGTGCGTGTGGAGGTCGACACCGCCGATGACCGCATGCAGAAGAAGATCCGCAACGCCCAACGCGCGAAGGTGCCGTACATGCTCATCGCGGGCGATGACGATGCCTCCGCCGGAGCCGTCTCCTTCCGCTACCGCGACGGCACCCAGAAGAACGGTGTGCTCATCGCTGACGCCGTCGACGAGATCGTCGAGGCGATCGACACCCGGGCGCAGGTCTGACATGACCGACGCGTGGGAGCGGCTCTACACCCCGCATCGGATGCCCTACCTCAAGGGCGAGAGCAAGCCGGACGACCACAGCGAGGGTGACCACTGTCCGTTCTGCCGCGCACCCAACCTGCCCGAGGGCGAAGGTCTCGTGTTCGCCCGGGGCAGCGAGGTCTTCGGGGTGCTGAACCTCTACCCGTACAACTCCGGCCACGTGATGATCTGCCCCTACCGTCACGTCGCCGACTACACCGAGCTCCGGCCGTCCGAGATGCAGGAGCTCGGGGAGTTCACCCAGCGGGCCATGACCGTGCTGCGCTCGGTCTCCGGCGCGCACGGCTTCAACATCGGGATGAATCAGGGGTCGGTCTCCGGCGCCGGCATCGCCGGTCACCTGCACCAGCACATCGTCCCGCGCTGGGGTGGCGACACGAACTTCATGCCGATCGTCGGGGGCACAAAGGTGATCCCCCAACTGCTCAGTGACACGCGCGACCTGCTGGCCGAGGCGTGGGAGAGGGTGTGACATGGCCGAGTTCCTGACCTACGACGAGGAGCGCTCCAGAGCCTTTCTGAGCGTTGCTGGTGTGCGCATCCTCAACGTCGAGGATCCCGATGCCAACGAGGTGATGGTCGACGTCCTCGGGGAGGAGACCCAGGAGCGGGCATCCCTCGTCGCGTCTCCGCCGGCCGACGCCGAGTCGTCGGAGACCGGGATGGGCGCCTGGCATGTCAACAACGGCAACGAGTTCCAGACGGTCGTGTCCGGCCGAGGCATCCTCGAGTTCATGACCGACAAGGGCGCGATCGCTGTGGTCATGGAGGCCGGCGACATCATGGCGGTGGAGCAGGCCGAGCACCGGTACCGCCCGCTGACCGATCAGGAGTGGATCCTGCGATTCACCGGCGCGGACCTCGTCGCGACCGACACCGGACGCGCATCGGGTCCCTGGCCGATTCCGTAGCTCGTCGTTGATCGGCGTGACGTCCACGCCTCGCCTCGGCGAGTCGCGTGGACAACACGCCACTCAGCGAGGCGTCAGCCCTGATCGAGCAGGCGACGGGCGACATTCGACGGAACCGGCGCGAAGCCGGCCGGTGAGCGGGTGAACTCGCCGGTGCCGTGCGAGATGCTGCGAATGTCGATCGCGTAGCGCGACACCTCCGACTCCGGGACGTCCGCGGTCACCGTCGAGCGTCCACCGCCGTCGGAGCTCGTACCGGTGACCATGCCGCGCCGGGTCGCCAGGTCCGATATGACGGCACCAACGTGCTCGTCCGGCACATCGATCGTCAACGACACGATCGGCTCCAGAAGGGTGATGTCGGTCTTCGCGGCAGCGTCCTTCAGCGCCATACCACCGGCGGTCTGGAAGGCCATGTCGGAGGAGTCCACGCTGTGGGCCTTGCCGTCGACGAGCGTCACCCGGATGTCGACGACCGGGAAGTCACCGGCCACGCCCTGCTCCATCTGGGCGCGGACACCCTTCTCGACCGAGGGGATGTAGTTGCGCGGCACAGCGCCACCGACCACCTTGTCGACGAACTCGAAGCCCGCTCCACTGGGCAGCGGCTCCACGGCGATCTGGACG
>JAUHZW010000210.1 GCA_030425745.1 Actinomycetes bacterium | reverse complement strand
TCCGGGCGTGCAGCGACTCACTCGTCGTCGATCCCGCGCACAAGGCCCCGTGGCGCGAGCGCAAGGAGGCCCACCTCGCAGAACTCGCACACGCGGACGCCGACGTCATCCTCGTCTCGGCAGCCGACAAGGTCCACAACGCGCGTGCCCTGCGCACCGACCTCGACCTGCACGGCATCTCGGCCACCGAGCGCTTCAACGCAGCACCCGATCAGATCGCCTGGTACTACGAATCGATGCTCGCCGTCCTGACCGAGCGACAGGCGCCCCCGGTGCTGCTGGACCAGCTGCGCGTCGCGGTGACAGCCCTTGTCGACTCGATTCGCCGCCAGGTCATCGACGGCAATCTCGGCGAAACCTGAGCGACTTTGGCCCGACACCCGTTCCACGGTTGGATGGGGCCATGACTGTGAGGCACGACACCTCGAGCGCCCCTGACGACAGCCGGCTGCGCAGCACGATCCGCGACCTCGGTGTCCTCCTCGGCGAGGCTCTCGTGCGCCACGAGGGCCCGGAGATGCTCGCACTGGTGGAGGACGTCCGCCTGCTCGTGCGGGAGGACCAGCGGGGCGCCGCTGATCGACTCACCTCCGTCGACGTCGCCACGGCCACCCAGCTGGCCCGCGCCTTCAGCGTCTACTTCGACCTCGCGAACGTCGCCGAGCAGGTCGAGCGCTCGCGCGACATCGTGCGCGCCCGCCGTGTGTGGGGCGGCCCGCTGCGCCGGGTTGCGGAGGCCGTCACCTCGTCCGACGTGACGCACGAGGCTGTCGAGGCCCTCTCCTCGGATCTCTCCGTGCGCCCGGTCTTCACCGCGCACCCCACCGAGGCCGCGCGTCGGTCCGTGCTCACCAAGCTCCGCCGCATGGCCGACGTCCTGCTCGACGACTCCCTGGACGACGACGTCCGGCTGCGCCGCGTCGCGGAGGTCGTGGACCTGCTGTGGCAGACGGACGAGATCCGCATCCAGCAGCCGCACGTGATCGACGAGGCCCGCAACGCCCTCTACTACGTCGATGACCTCACCCGCGGACCACTGGAGTCCGTGCTCGACGACCTCGCGTCCGCCTTCCGCACCATGGGTGTCGAACTGCCGCCGCAGTCGCAGCCGGTCTCCTTCGGATCGTGGATCGGCGGTGACCGCGACGGCAACCCGTTCGTCACCCCCGAGATCACCCTCGACGTGCTGCGGTTCCAGCGTGAGCACGGCATCGCCGACCTGCTGCCCGCGCTCTCCCACCTCATCGAGGACCTGTCGATCAGCGAACGCATCACCGCGACGAGCGACGCCCTGCGCGACTCGATCGCCGCAGACCTCGCCGCCCTCCCGGACTTCGAGCAGCGCTACCTGCGCATCAACGCCGAGGAGCCCGTCCGCCTCAAGCTGACCATCATCCGCAAGCGCCTCGAGCTGACACTCGAGCACCTGCGGACATCGCGTCGGCACGAGCCGGGCCGCGACTACGAGACCACCGCAGAGCTGATCGACGACCTGCTCCTCGTGCGCGACGAGCTGCTCGCCGCCGGCGGGGGGCAACTGGCGGCCACGGGCGTCCTCGACCGCACGATCCGCCTGATCGCCGCCGTGGGTCTGCCGCTCGCGACCCTCGATGTTCGCGAGCACTCCGGCAAGTACCAGCACGCCGTGGGCCAGCTCTTCGACCGGCTCGGCGTGATCGACCGCCCGTGGGCCGAGCTCAGCCGCGAGGAGAAGCGGGCCGCACTCATCGCCGAGCTCGATTCCAAGCGCCCCCTCGCTCCGACTCCCCCTCCCTTGGACGAGGACGGCCTGCGCACGTGGCGCACCTACGTCGCGGTGCGGCAGGGCCTGGACCGCTACGGTCCGCGCGCCATCGACTCGTGCATCGTGTCGATGACCCAGGGCAGCGACGACCTCCTCGCAGCCGTGGTCGTCGCTCGCGAGGCCGGCCTGGTCGATGCCACCGCCGGCACGGCGCGTGTCGGCTTCGTCCCCCTGCTGGAGACCGGCGCTGAGCTCATGGCCGCGGGAACGATCCTGGAGGAGCTCCTCTCGGTGCCGGCCTACCGCTCGATCGTCGCCTCCCGCGGCGATGTGCAGGAGGTCATGCTCGGCTACTCCGACTCGAACAAGGATGCAGGGATCACCACGTCGCAGTGGGAGATCCATCAGGCGCAGCGCCGCCTGCGCGATGTCGCCACGAGGCACGGCGTGCGCCTGCGCCTGTTCCACGGCCGCGGCGGCACGGTCGGCCGCGGCGGTGGCCCCACCTACGAGGCGATCCTGTCCCAACCGTGGGGTGTGCTGAGCGGCGAGATCAAGATCACCGAGCAGGGCGAGGTCATCTCCGACAAGTACCTGCTGCCCACCCTCGCGCGCGACAACCTCGAGCAGATGGTCGCCGCCGTGGTCGACGCGTCGCTGCTGCACGCGACCCCGCGCAACAACCCGACGGAGCTCGCCACGTGGGACGAGGTCATGTCCATCGCATCAGCCTCCGGCCAGCAGCGCTACCGGGCGCTCATCGACTCACCCGGCCTGCCGGAGTACTTCGCACTGTCGACACCGGTCGAGGAGTTCGGGGCGATGCACCTGGGCTCGCGTCCGTCCCGGCGCCCCGACACCGCGTCCGGGATCTCCGGCCTGCGCGCCATCCCGTGGGTGTTCGGCTGGACGCAGTCCCGTCAGGTGCTGCCCGGCTGGTTCGGTGTCGGCACCGGGCTCGCCGCCGCGCGCGAGGCCGGGCACACGCAGGCGCTCGCGGACATGTACGCGGACTGGCACTTCTTCAGCAACTTCATCTCCAACGTCGAGATGACGCTGGCGAAGACCGATCTCGACGTCGCTGAGCTGTATGTGCGCACCCTCGTGCCGGAGTCCCTGCATGGCTTCCTCGACGAGATCCGCGCCGAGTACGAGCTCACCGTCCGCGAGGTGCTCGCCATCACCGGGCAGGCGCGCCTGCTCGGCGGCAACCCGTCACTGGCACGCACGCTCGAGGTGCGCGACACGTACCTGCTGCCCCTGCATGTGCTGCAGGTGTCGCTGCTCGAGCGGGTCCGGGGCATCCGGGCCGAGGGCGGTGAGCCGGACGAGGCCCTGGGTCGTGCCCTGTCCGTCACGGTCAACGGCATCGCGACCGGTCTTCGCAATACTGGGTGACATGGCGACACCGTCACCGGCCGGGAACACCCCGGATCCCACAGCCCCCGATGGCAGAGCAGGCATCTTCCGCTGGCCGGTGATCGCGCTCGTCCTGCTGACCATCACGGCCGGGTACACCGACGGCTACTCGCTCAGCCGCTTCGACGTCTTCATCGCCAACCAGTCGGGCAACATCGTGCGCGCCGGCATGGGGCTGTTCGGTGAGTACGACGCCTGGCCGCTGGCCCTGCTGTCGATGCTGGGGTTCGGCATCGGGGCGATGCTCGCCTGGCTGCTCGGCATCCCTGCCGCGCGACTGGGCTGGACCCTCGTGCGAGTGCGGCTCCTGACCGCGTCCGCGATCCTCGGGATCTGGTGGCTGGTGATCCTGCTGGTCAACGACGAGAACCAGAAGGGCATCGCCTGTTCCATCCTCGGCGGCATGGCCCTGGGCGTGCTCGCCAGCGTCATGACCAAGGTCGCGAACACGCCGATCCAGCCGACGTTCCAGACGGCCACCGTGCTCAACAGCGCGCGCGGCCTGATCGAGTGGCTGGCCGGGCACGGCTCCACGGAGTCGTCCGGCCGACGCCTGGCCGTGCTCGGTCTCATGACGATCGCCTGCTACGCCGCCGGTGGTGCGCTCGGCGCCTTCGCCGTGCGCGTGGGTCCGACGGCCGTCTTCATCGGGCTGTTCCTGCCCGCGATCGCACTCATCCTCACCCGCCCGGACGCACAGCAGCAGCGGTAGCCCT
>JAUHZW010000209.1 GCA_030425745.1 Actinomycetes bacterium | reverse complement strand
ACCGCCGCTCGTGCTCGAGGGCAGGAAGCGCTCCATGGTCAGGAGCTGCCCGACCGGCGCGAAGTTGGGGGCGGTGCCGGTGATGACGACGTCATCCCACTGCCCGGCCGTGTTGGTGGGGAGGTTCGCCGTGCCGGGGGCCCAGTTCACGACGTTGGGCTTCTTGGGGAAGCCCTGCTTGGTCAACTGCTGCGAGGTGAGCGTGACGACGGTGTCCGCCGCTGCGCTCGATGCGGTCGTGACCATGACGGGCACGGTGAGAGCGACGGCCGCGGCCGCCGCGATGAACCTGCGTGACATTCCCTGCTCCTGTCCCCCACCCGGTGTGGGTCGACAGTCAGTGTGCGGGATATCGGCTGGCGATCAAAACCGGCACTCCGATTTTCTGTCAGGGAGCCTGCACCAGAAACTCGATCTCCACGAAGGACGCGTGCGATGGGCCGACGTTGCGCACATCGTGTGTCACCCCAGCCGCACGCGAGTAGGCCGTGCCCGGACTCTGCGACATGGGGGTGACGGTCTCGTCCGGGGCCACCACAGAGAACTCACCGCCGGTCACCGGCACCACGAGATAGTCGAACTCGTGGGTGTGCATGCCGGTTGACGCGCCGGGATCAAAGGTCCACTTGGTCACTCGCACGCGACCGTCATCGACCATCACCGTCGGCACGGCAGCGGTCACCCGGAGATCCTGACTGCTCACACTCACCCCTCGTCGTCGAAATTGTTGTCGTGCTGTCGCGCGTAGAGGACCCGGATCTCGACGGGGCTGCCCAGTGGAAGCCAGACTGCGCCGACATTCGTCCGCACGTGACGACCCTCCGCACCGAAGACCTCGGGAAAGACATCGCTGGCACCGTTGAGGACCGCCGAGAGCCCGCCGAAACCAGGTGCGCACGCGGTGTAGCCGACGACCTCGATCACGCCCGAGAGCCGATCGATGCCCCCGACGGCCGCGCTCGCCGCCGCCAGCGAGTTGAGGGCGGCTGCCCGCGCGGCCTCCACCCCCTGCTCGAGGGAGACCTCCTCGCCCACCCGACCCGGCCACGGGATCACACCGTCCACGAAGGCCAGCTGGCCGGTCACGTGGACGGTGGACCCGTGGCATCGGGCCTGTGTGTAGGACCCGACCGGTGCCGCCACGGAGGGCAGCACCAGTCCGGCCTCACGAAGGCGGGCGGAAGGAGTCGTCACGACAGGGCAGCCATCATCTCCGCACGTCGGGCCCTCGCCTCCGCTCGCGCCTCGAGCGCCTGATCAAGGGTGACGGGCACGAACATCGCCATCGTTCCCGGCGCGCTCTGGGCCACGACATCCATATCGGCACTGATGACCGTGCCCACCTGCGCGTAGCCGCCACCGGATACGGCATCCCGGTGCAGGATGATCGGCTCGATCCCTCCCGGCACCTGGATGGAGCCCACGGGGTAGCCAGCGTCAGTGATGTTGGACGGGTCGGAGCCAGCACCGAAGGGCTGCTCGCGCTCCTTCCACTGCAGCGGGTTGCCGGCGTAGCGGAAGCCGATGCGGTCGGCCACCGGGCTCAACTGCCACGGTCGATCAACGAGGGCACTCATGCCCTCATCAGTCAGTCGGTAGTCGTAGAGCCCCAACACGATGCGGACGTCCATCTCCTTGGCGAACTGCGGGCGCAGTGCCTCTGGCACGGACAGGCCTGGCCGACCAGAACCGACGCCGACCGGAAGGACATCCCCCGCCTGCAGTGCACGGCCCTGGAAGCCGCCGAAGGCGCCGAGCGCGTAGAGAGAACGGCTTCCGAGGACGAGCGGCACATCGATGCCTCCCGACACCGCGATGTAGATACGGGCACCGCCCGCCAAAATCTCAAAGGACAGCTCATCGCCGGCCTTGAGATCCAACGAGGTCCAGCTAGGGGCCGACTGCCCGTTCACCAGCACGGGGATGTCAGCGCCTGTCACCGCGACGACAGCCGGCTCGGTGAACCGCAGCTTGGGGCCCATGTAGGCGGATTCGATGACCGCCGCGGACGAGGGGTTGCCCACCAGCGCGTTGGCCGCCGCCGCGGAGTACAGGTCCAGCGCCCCTGACGGGGGAACGCCGACGTTGTAGTAGCCCGGGCGTCCCTCATCCTGGATGGACGTCGCCAGACCCGGCTCGATCACCTCAATTGCCATAGAGCACCTCCAGCAGTCGCGCGTTGTAGGCGTCGGGATCCTTCTCGTACTCGGCAAGGTCGAAGGTCACCGGCCGCTGCCGGATCCGGTATTCACCAGCCTCGACCTGCTCCTTGATCTGGTTGTACTCCGCCTCGTCGATCCGGCGGAACTTGACGATGTCGCCCGGACGGAAGAAGAACATGAAGTCCGTGAAGTCCGGAAGCTCCTGAGTGGGGTCGAAGATCGGGACCGGGGTGAGACCGAACATCTGGTAGCCACCCGCGCCGCGAACGCTGTAGATCGCCGTGAAACAGCCGCCGTAGCCGATCGTCTGCTTCGGGGTGTCGGTCCGAGGCCGGACGTACTTCGGCACCTCCAACTGCCGCTCCTGAGGAACCATCTGGAACAGGAACGGGAGCCCTGCCACGAACCCGACCATCGAGGTGATCCAGGGTGCCCCGGAGTGGGCTTCTATGAAGGCCTCGACGCTCGGGAGGTTGTTCTCCTGGGCGGCGAACTCCAGATCGGTCTTGTCCGGAGTCTGGTGCCGATCCCGGAACCGAGCTCCGGTCTCGTTCGTGTAGGGGTCGTTGTACCAGACGGGCAGTTCGAAGATGCGCGTCTCGAGGACCTGGGGGCCGCCCCCCTCGAGGCGTCCTTCGGCCTCCCGCACGATGCGCTCGACCTCTGCCGGCGCGATGCGGTCCGGATCGAACCGGACCAGGAGCGACGCGTTGGCCGGACAGATGTCCGTCAGACCGTCGACCTGCTGCGATGCGAGATCGCTCGCCATGGCCATCGCCTTGAAGTTCGACTCCAGACTCATGTCCTCGGTGATCTGCACCACGAGATGCTCATCAGCACCCCACGAATAGCGACTGCTCATACGCGTCACCACCTGTCCTCTCCGCTACGTGTCGAATGCCTCACAGCCCACTCCGCTCCAGGAAGAGGGTGTCGTACGTGCCGTTCTGGAATTCCTGCGTCTGCATGACCTTCGAGACGAAGGCTGTCGTCGTCTTCACTCCCTCGACATGCACCTCGCCGAGAGCCCGGAGCATGCGAGCGATGGCCTGGTCACGGTCCGGTCCCCACACGATCACCTTGGCAAGCATGGAGTCGTAGTAGGGGCTGACGGTGTCTCCGGCCGCGAAACCGCTGTCGACCCGCACGAAGGGCCCTCCGGGCACGTCAAAGTGCGAGAGGAGACCGGGTGACGGGAAGAACTGCATGTCCGGGTCCTCAGCGTTGAGCCGGACCTCGATGGCGTGGCCCCGGTTCTGGATGTCGGCCTGACTGAACGACAACGGGCGGCCGGACGCGACATCGAGCTGCTCACCGACAAGGTCGATACCGGTGACCATCTCCGTGATGGGGTGCTCGACCTGGATGCGCGTGTTCATCTCGATGAAGAAGTACCGACCCGTGGCCGGCTCGAACAGGAACTCGACCGTGCCTGCTCCCTCGTACCCCACTGAAGCGGCGAGCGCGACAGCCGATCGACACATCTCATCGCGGATCTCGTCGGGCAGGGTGGGCGCCGGCGTCTCCTCGATCAGCTTCTGACGGCGCCGCTGGACCGAGCATTCACGCTCTCCAAGATGGACGAAGGACGTGCCGTCACCGAACACCTGCACCTCGACGTGCTTGGCGTCCCGGACCATGCGCTCGATGTAGACCGCATCACTGCCGAAAGCAGAGAGGGCCTCAGCCTTGGCGATGGGCAACTGCTCCCGCAGCTCGGCCTCGTCATTCGCGATGCG
>JAUHZW010000208.1 GCA_030425745.1 Actinomycetes bacterium | reverse complement strand
ACCGAGACCACGCCCACCGTGCTGTGGAACGACTCCGCCGACCCGCGCGAGCTGTCCGAGGCGATCGGCTGGGGTGCGGTCGGTGCGACCTGCAACCCGGTGATCGCGCTGACCGCGCTCAAGGCCGATCGCCCGACGTGGTCGCAGCGCATCACCGAGTACGCCGCGGAGAACCCCACGGCCACCGAGGACGAGATCGGCTGGGCCATGGTCAAGCGGCTCTCGGTCGAGGCAGCAGAACTCCTCGTCCCGGCGTTCGAGCACTACGACGGCGTCAACGGCCGGCTGTCGATCCAGACGGATCCCCGGAACTACCGCAACACCGATGCACTCGTCGAGCAGGCCGTGGAGTTCAGCGCTCTGGCCCCGAACATGATCGTGAAGATCCCGGTGACGGCTGCCGGGGTAGCCGCCTTCGAGGAGGCCACCTACCGCGGCGTGAGCATCAACGCGACAGTCTCCTTCACCGTGCCGCAGGCGATCGCGGTGGCCGAGGCCGTCGAGCGTGGTCTGCGCCGTCGCGAGGCCGAGGGCCTGGACATCAGCACCATGGGCCCGGTCTGCACCATCATGGTCGGCCGCACCGACGACTGGATGCGCGTCTCGGCGGAGAAGGAGCAGATCACCGTCGATCCGGGCATCACCGAGTGGGCCGGCGTGGCGGTGTTCAAGCGGGCCTACCAGCTCTATCAGGAGCGCGGATACCGCACGCGCCTGCTCTCCGCGGCCTTCCGCAATCACATGCACTGGAGCCAGTTCATCGGCGGCGATGTCGTCATCTCCCCGCCGTTCGGCTGGCAGAAGCGCCTCAACGCGTCCGGGATCGAGCCGACGCATCGGTTGGACGACCCGGTCGAGCCGCGGATCGTCGAGGATCTCTATGACAACTTCGGGGAGTTCCGCAAGGCCTACGACGAGGACGGGCTCTCGCACGAGGAGTTCACCGGCTACGGCGCCACCGTGCGGACCCTCCGGCAGTTCCTCGACGCGAACAACCAGCTCGAGTCGTTCGTGCGTGACGTCCTGCTGCCCGATCCGGACAAGTAGGCCGGACCGGCAGATCGAGCGAGGCACTAGCCTGTCGCTGTCGAATGGAGCCCTCATGCCAGCGCAGGACCCTGCCGGGGAGCCGCTGTACCTCATCGCCACCATCCGTCCGCGGCTGGACCGCCTCGAGGAGGCAGAGCGGGAGGTGCGCGCCCTGATGGCCGGCACGCATGCGGAGCCCGGCTGCATCTTCATGGAACTCGTGGAGTCCGACGACGATCCGGGCACGTGGACGATGCTGGAGAAGTTCCGGTCCCGCGCTGACTGGGAGGAGCACATGCGTACGCGGCATGTGATCGACGGCAATGCTGCTCTGGCGGACCTGCTGCGCGAGCCGACGGAGCTCCGCTTCTTCACGGAGCGCCCCGCCCCCTGACGCCTCTACCCGCGAGTGGTCACTTCCCGCGCGAGTGGTCACTTCCCGCGCGAGTGGTCACTTCCCGTGCGAGTGGTCACTTCCCGTGCGAGTGGTCACTACCTGTGCGCGACCTACACTCGCACCATGCCCGCCATCGACCTCAATGCCGATGTGGGGGAGGAGTGCGGGGACGACGCCGCCCTGCTGGCCGTGGTCTCGACGGCCAACGTCGCGGCCGGTGGGCATGCCGGGGGCGGGGACCTCCTGCGTCAGACGGTCGGCCACGCGGTCGATGCCTCCGTGGCGGTAGGCGCTCACCCGTCGTACCCCGACCGTGAAGGCTTCGGTCGGGTGTCGCGACTCTCGGACCACGACGCGCCCTCCCTCACCGCCCTCGTGCGGGAGCAGGTCCTCGATGTGGCCGAAGCCTGCGCCGCCCACAGCACTGTCATGACACATGTGAAGGCCCATGGCGCGCTCTACCACGATCTCGTCGCCCATCCTGAGGCATCGGTCGCCTTCTTCCAGGCGGTGGCCGACGTGGCTGCGGAGTCGGGCACCCCCATCGCCGCCCTCGGACCGCCGGCCCCGTCGGTCCAGCGAGACGCCGAGGCGGCAGGTGTGCCCTATCTGGTCGAGGCCTTCGCCGACCGTCGCTACCTGGCGGACGGCACGTTGATGCCCCGGTCCGAGCCAGGCGCGGTGCTCATCGACTCCCGGGAGGTCGTGGACCAGGTGCTGGCCCTCGCTCTCGATGGCCGGGTGAGCACCTCGGTCGGGACCACCCTCCGCATCGACGCCGCGTCCATCTGCCTGCATGGGGACACCCCCGACGCCGTTGCCCTCGCCACGATCGTCCGAACCGCCCTCGCGGCCGAGGGCATCCGCATCGAGCATCCGTCTCGGACATGAGCACGCAGTGGCTCGGCGACCGGGCGGTGCTCGTCACCACCGATGGCCCGGAGGCTCGCGAGGCGGTGGTGCGAACGCTGCTGCACCACCGATCGGCTATCGGTGTCGATGCGTCCGTTCGTCGGGGGATGCGTGATGTGCTCGTCGAGGTGGGAGAGCCCGACTCCCGGCTGCTGGGTCGCGTCGAGGATGCCCTCCGCGCGGGTGCACCGACCATCGAATCCGAGGCCACGACGACCGACCACCACATCATCGAGGTCCGCTACGACGGAGCAGACCTCGCTGCCGCCGCGGAGGCTCTGGGCATCACCAGCAGCGAGTTGATCGCCGCGCATGGAGACCAGGGGTGGCGGGTGGCGATGCTGGGGTTCGCCCCGGGGTTCGCCTACCTGGAGCCCGTCGGCTCGCTCGTGACCGATTGGACGGCACTGGGTCGCCGCGACAGTCCACGCTCCAGGGTGCCCGAGGGGAGTGTGGCGATCGCTGCCGGGATGAGTGCCGTCTACCCCCGCGACATGCCCGGCGGGTGGCACCTGATCGGGGTCTCCGCCATCGCACTGTTTGACGAGCGACGGACCACCGCGCCGAGCCTGCTCTCCGCCGGCGATCATGTGCGTTTCACCGAGGTGGGCCGATGATCACCCTGGCGACGGTCGTGGAGATGGGGCTCGCCACCGTCCAGGACGGTGGTCGCCCCGGGCTTGCGGACGTCGGCGTTCCCCGCTCGGGTGCGTGGCATCGTCGCCGCTACCTCGATGCCACCCGACTGCTGCGCGGTCAGCCGGACACGACCGTTCCGGCGATCGAAGTCCTGGCTGGCCGGTTGACGCTGCACTGGGCGGCAGAGACGACCGTCGCCGTGGTGGGGTCGGCGCGACTCCACCTGGACGGCAGTCCCGCTCCGGTGGGTGTCTCGCTGAGGGTCGGACAGTCCGCCCGCTCGGTGATCGAGCACATCGGTCCCGGCCCCGTCTACGTGGTCATCGACGGCTGGGATGTGCCCCGGGTCCTCGGGTCGGCGGCCACCGACACGTTCTCCGGCATCAGCGCGATCGAGTTGCGGCCGGGTGTCGAACTCGCCGGTGCCGCTCGACAGGAATCGGATGCCGGCGTGTTCCTCCGTGGGGGCAGCGGTCACCATGGTCCACTGCGCGTCGTCGTCCATGGAGTGGGGAAGGACGACCTCGGCTGGCTGGAAGGGCCGTGGACCGTGTCGACAACGGCGCGGTCCGGCACGCGCCTGAGCGGTGGGTCCCTCCGAGAGCACGGATCTCGACCGAGCATGCCGGTCGTGGTTGGGGCCCTGCAGGCCACGCCCGCCGGCGAGCTCATCATCCTGGGGCCGGACGGTGGACTGACCGGTGGTTATCCCGTCGTCGGGGTGGTCTGCTCGGCTGACCTGCCTCGCGTCAGCGAACTGCAACCTGGTGAAGAGGTGGGCCTGAAGTCGCTTGACGTACTCGCAGCGGTCCAGGCCTTCGATTCCGCCGAGCGCGACCGTCGTGTCGTCCACCCCGGTGTCCTCGGTGAGCACGGCAGCCGACAAGGCCGTACGTAGATCGAGTTCGTCGCCATATCAAGTGACCACTCGGACGGGAAGTGGCCACTCGGACGGGAAG
>JAUHZW010000207.1 GCA_030425745.1 Actinomycetes bacterium | reverse complement strand
GTCGACGTCACGGTGTGGGAGGTCCCGGACCTCGAGCGCGACGGGTGCGGCGGCATCCTGGCGGTCGGCATGGGTTCGGCGAACCCCCCGCGCCTGGTCCGCATGGAGTACGCACCGGAGGGCGCGGCGGCCCACCTCGCCCTCGTCGGCAAGGGCATCACCTTCGACACCGGCGGCATCTCCATCAAGCCGGCAGCGAGCATGGATGAGATGAAGGCCGACATGGGCGGCGCAGCCGCGGTCATCGGTGCCGTCCAGGCCATCGCACGCCTCGGGCTGCCCGTCCGGGTCACCGGGTGGGTGCCGACCGCGGAGAACATGCCCAGTGGCACGGCCCAGCGCCCGAGCGACGTCATCACCATGTTCGACGGCACCACCGTCGAGGTGCTCAACACCGACGCGGAGGGGCGCCTCATCCTCGCCGACGCACTCGGCATGGCCGTGGCCGAGAAGCCCGACCTGATCATCGACGCGGCAACCCTCACGGGAGCCCAGCGGATCGCCCTGGGGTCGCGCATCGCCGGCGTCATGGCCAATTCCGATGAGGCCCGTGACCAGGTCTGCTCCGCGGCCGAGGCAGCCGGCGAGGCCGCGTGGCCCATGCCGCTGCCCGCCGACATCCGGGCATCGCTGGACTCCCCGGTGGCCGACATCGCCAACATCGGCGATCGACTCGGGGGCATGCTGAGCGCCGGAGTCTTCCTCAAGGAGTTCATCCCCGACCGCCAGCCGTGGGTCCACATCGACATCGCCGGGCCGGCGTACAACGAGAAGGCCCCCTACGGGTACACGCCCAAGGGCGGCACCGGCGCGGCCGTACGCACGTTCGTGCAGGTGGCCGCTGAGATGGCGGAGGGGTCCGTCTGACCTCGTGACCCGTCGGTGGAAGGATGTGACCCACACCTTCGCATCAGACGGGAGCACTCCACAGTGGCGCACGCAGATCTGGTCATCCTCGGCGGCGGCAGCGGGGGCTACGCCTGCGCACTGCGGGCCGCCGAACTCGGCAAGTCCGTCATCCTCATTGACAAGGACAAGCTCGGTGGCACCTGCCTGCACCGTGGCTGCATCCCGACGAAGGCGCTGCTGCACGCGGCCGAGGTCGCGGACAACACCAAGGAGAGCGAGTCCTTCGGCGTGCGGGCCACGTTCGAGGGCATCGACATGGTCAAGGTCAACGAGTACCGCGACGGTGTCGTGGGGCGCCTCTACAAGGGACTCCAGGGCCTGGTGAAGAGCCGCAACGTGACCTTCGTCGAGGGCGCCGGCCGCCTCGTGGGCCCGAAGACCGTCGAGGTCAACGGCGAGCAGTACACCGGCGAGAACGTCGTCCTGGCCACCGGCTCCTACTCCCGGAGCCTGCCCGGCCTGGAGATCAGCGGCCGGATCATGACCTCCGATCAGGCCCTCAACCTCGACTACGTTCCGAAGAGCGTCATCGTTCTCGGCGGTGGCGTCATCGGTGTGGAGTTCGCCAGCGTCTGGAAGTCCTTCGGGGCCGACGTCACGATCATCGAGGCGCTGCCCCACCTCGTCCCGAATGAGGACGAGGCCGTGTCCAAGGCCCTCGAGCGGGCCTTCCGCAAGCGCAAGATCGACTTCAGCCTCGGCGTTCGCTTCCAGTCCGCGACGCAGGACGACAACGGCGTCACCGTCACCCTGGAGGACGGCACCACCAAGACCGCCGACCTCCTTCTCGTCGCTGTCGGCCGCGGCCCCAACACCGCCGACATGGGCTACGAGGAGCAGGGCATCGCGATGGAACGCGGCTGGGTCCTCGTCGATGACCGCCTGCGCACCAACGTCCCCGGTGTGTTCGCCGTCGGTGACATCACCCCCGGCCTGCAGCTCGCCCACCGCGGATTCCAGCACGGCATCTTCGTGGCCGAGGAGATCGCCGGCATGAACCCGGCCGTCATCGCCGACGTCAACATCCCGCGCGTGACCTACTGCGAGCCCGAGGTCGGCAGCATCGGCCTGACGGAGGCGCAGGCCCGCGAGGAGCACGGCAACAACATCAACGTCTACGAGTACAACCTCGGCGGCAACGGCAAGAGCCAGATCCTCGCCACGACCGGCTTCATCAAGATCGTCCAGGTCACCGACGGCCCGATCATCGGCATCCACATGCTGGGATCGCGCATCGGCGAGCAGATCGGCGAAGCGCAGCTGATCGTCAACTGGGAGGCCTTCCCGGAGGACGTCGCACCGCTCGTCCATGCTCACCCCACCCAGAACGAGGCCATGGGTGAGGCGCACCTTGCACTCGCCGGAAAGCCCCTCCACGCCCACGCCTGATCGACCACACTGATTCCCACGGCCTCCCACCCCGAGGCCACGGGAATGTCCACGAGACACAGCACGACCTAGACGAAGGAGCACCACCGATGTCGGTCACCGTCACGATGCCCGCCCTGGGCGAGAGCGTCACCGAGGGCACCGTCACCCGCTGGCTGAAGGCCGTCGGCGACACCATCGCCGTCGACGAGCCCCTGCTGGAGGTATCCACCGACAAGGTCGACACCGAGATCCCCTCCCCCGCCGCCGGCGTGCTCCTCAGCATCGCGGTGGGTGAGGACGAGACCGTCGAGGTCGGTGCCGTCCTCGGCATGATCGGTGCCGCAGGTGCCGCACCCGCCGCTGCAGCTCCTGCCGCTCCGGCCCCGACCCCCGCTGCTCCCGCTCCGGTCCCTGCCGCTCCCGAGCCGGCTCCCGCCGCTGCCACGGCTCCCGCCGCTCCGCCGACTCCGGCTGCTCCCGCCCCGGCAGCCACGGCACCGGCGGACAACGCGGATGCCTACGTGACCCCACTCGTCCGTCGGCTGGCCGCTCAGCATGGCGTCGACCTGTCCACGGTGACGGGCACCGGTGTCGGTGGCCGCATCCGCAAGTCCGACGTGCTCGATGCCGCCCTGAAGGCCAAGACGGCGGCCGGCCCAAGCGCGACCGAGACGGCCGCACCCGCCGTCACGCCCGCCCCGGCACCGACCAGCGCAGCCTCGGCTCCGGCACCTGCAGCAGCATCTCCGCTTCGTGGCCGCACGGAGAAGATGACCCGGCTGCGCAAGGTGATCGCCGAGCGCATGGTCGAGTCCCTGCAGGTCAGTGCCCAGCTCACCACCGTCGTCGAGGTCGACGTGACGCGGATCGCGCAACTGCGTTCCCGTGTCAAGGGCGAGTTCGCCGCCCGCGAGGGCGTGGGACTGTCCTTCCTGCCGTTCTTCTGCAAGGCCTCCGTCGAGGCCCTGAAGCAGTTCCCGCAGGTGAACGCGACCATCAACATGGACGAGGGCACCGTCACGTACTACGACGCCGAGCACCTCGGCATCGCGGTCGACACCGAGAAGGGCCTGCTCGTCCCGGTCATCCGCGATGCGGGCGATCTCAACATCGCCGGCCTGGCCCGACGCATCGCCGATCTCGCCGACCGCACGCGCACGAACAAGCTGTCGCCGGACGAGCTCAGCGGCGGCACCTTCACGGTCACCAACACCGGCAGCCGCGGGGCCCTGTTCGACACCCCGATCATCAACCAGCCTCAGGTGGCCATCCTCGGCACCGGCTCGGTCGTGAAGCGGCCCGTCGTGGTGTCCGACGGCACCGGCCAGGACGTCATCGCGATCCGCTCGATGGTCTACCTCGCGCTCACGTACGACCACCGGCTGGTCGACGGTGCCGATGCTGCGCGGTTCCTCGGCGCGATCAAGGAGCGTCTGGAGTCCGCGGCGTTCGAGGCCGAGCTCGGCCTCTGACCTCTCACGGCGAGTGGTCACTGCCCGCGCGAGTGGTCACTGCCCGCGCGAGTGGTCACTGCCCGCGCGAGTGGACATCCGCGTGAAGATGCCGTCACCATCTCGATGCGACATGCTTGAGCCATGCGCATCGCCGTGACCGGGGCCTCGGGCCTGATCGGATCCGCCCTCGTCCCCCACCTGCGATCGGCGGGCCATGACGTCGTCCGTCTCGTCCGTCGGCCGGCATCGGCACC
>JAUHZW010000206.1 GCA_030425745.1 Actinomycetes bacterium | reverse complement strand
CGCCCGCCAGATCACCTCCCAGCCCGCCAAGGTGTACGTGGCGGTGTTCGGAGCCATCATCCTCGGCCTGCTGGTCGCTGCCCTGATCACCGCCCTGGATGTCTACCTGACCCGCAATCTGCCCAAGGAGAGCAACGCATGACGAACGCGACCACCGAGCACGCGGTAGCGGCAGATGGCGTGTGGAAGGTCTTCAACGCCGGCCAGGCCAATGAGGCCACGGCTCTGCAGGACGTCCACCTCACGGTCGACACCGGGGAGTTCGTCTCCCTGATCGGACCGTCCGGCTGCGGCAAGTCCACGCTGCTGCGCGTCATCGCCGACCTCACGGAGGCCACCAAGGGTGAGATGAAGGTCGCCGGTGTGCCCCCGCACGAGGCGCGGCAGAAGCAGCTCTACGGCATGGCCTTCCAGCAGGCGGCGCTGTTCGAGTGGCGCACCGTCCGGCGCAACGTGGAACTCCCGCTGGAGCTGCAGGGATGGGACAAGGCCAAGCGCAAGGCCCGCGCCATGGAGCTGCTGGAGATGGTTCAGCTGGCGGACTTCGCCGAGCACCGGCCCTGGGAGCTCTCCGGTGGCATGCAGCAGCGCGTCGCGATCGCCCGGTCCCTGGCAGTCGCTCTCCAGCACGGACATCACCCTCGCCAAGGCCGACGGGTCGACGGGCGTGTGGGTCCAGGACAAGGGGGGCAACCCGCTCGGCCTGCTGTCCCTGACGGACGACTCGGGCACCGTCACCGTCAGCGACCCCGGCATCAACTACGCCACGCGCCCGTCCAACTGGCAGCGCCTCGGGTACGGCGACCTGTGCTGGACGTACTCCGGATTCGGTGGAGCGACGGGCGTCATCCTTCCCGTGGCGGATCCGCCGTTCCGCACGGTCGTCGGCCCGTGGGCGATGAGCGCCGCGATCCTCGGGACCGCTGACGGCAACACCGTCATCCCCTCGGCACAGCCCGGAGATGTCGTGGACGCCGCAGGGCGGGCCATCGACGAGGTCACGATCTGTGCGACGACATCGACCTCAGCTGAGCAGCGAGCCGCCGCCCTCGGCCGCAAGGGGAACAGCGGCAACCCCGGGAACTCCCGCGTCTGGTGCCATGTGCCTCCTGATCAAGGACCCAACGGGCCGGGGCGTCTGGCCGGTGGCGGAGGCGGTCACGCCAACCACTCCTACGACTACCTCGCCAGTGCCTACGGCGGCTCGTGCTCTCGAGGGCTTCCCACGGTGACGCGCCCGACTGCCGCGACCGCGAGCCCCTCCCCGACGGCTCGGCCGTCCGGCGCACCGGATCCGCTGATCACCTACTGCCGGGCCACCACGGATCCCGACCGCCCGTACGTCCGGGATCAGGCCCGCCTCAGCACGTTCATCGTGCCCCCCGTCGACTCCGCTCCGTTCCCGCAGGCGGGCTGGACAGCTGTCGTGCCACCCAGCGGCAGCTACCCCGGTCAGAACTATGCGACCTACGGCAGGCAACTGCTGGCGGACGGCTGCCAGGTGCCGCTCTTCACCGGCTACGCGAAGGTGGTGAAGACCGCGGACTACTGCCTGAACGGGACGGACGGTTCCTATCAGTACTCCGGGACGGCCACCGCCACGAGCAACATCAGCCAGGCGGATGCCGACGCGCAGGCGCGTGCCGCGGCGCAGGCGGCAGCGACGACCGACCGCACGGCGAAGCTCCCGGCGGGAGCCACGGACGGGGTCTGCCGCGTCTACACGTCCACCCAGACACTCGAACTCGACGGCGCCTACTGCCTCAACGGCACCGACCGGACGGTTCAGGTCACCGGCTCAGGCACCGCGACCAGCACCGTCACGCAGTTCGAGGCCGACAAGGCGGCACTCGCCGCGGCGGTGACCGATGCCCAGCAGCGCATCGCTGCGGAGATCGCCCGGGTCGGGGGGACTGCCGGGACGTGCACCGTCTTCACCTCGGCTCCGCAGACGGTGTCCGGTACCGCAGACTTCTGCCTGGGCGGCAGCACAAGCGTCTCCATCAGCTTCTCGGGCACGGCGACGGCCACGAGCACCATCTCGCTGCAGGATGCGGAGAGCAAGGCCCTTCTCGACGCCGGCCGGAATGCCAGCGCTGATCTGGCCGCCAAGACTCCGGCCGGGTCGACTCCGGGCAACTGCACCGACTTCACCGCGACCCGTCTCGTCGGTGGCACCGCGTCCTACTGCTTGAGCGGCGTGGACGGCTCGTACTCCTACGAAGGTTCTGGCACGGGAACCAGCACGGTCTCGCAGGCCGAGGCCGACGCCAACGCTGAGGCCGCGGCCGTGTCGGCGGCAGACGCGGATCGTCGAGCGAAGCTCCCAGCCGGGGCGACCGCTGGGGCGTGCACCTTCTTCTCTTCCACGGTCAAGGTGGGTGGGTCGATCACCTACTGTGCAGCCGGTAGTGGCGGATCGCTGTCCTTCGAGGGCACCGGTTCGGCGACGAGTACGGTGTCGAAGGCCGATGCCGACGCCAAGGCTCAGGCGATCGCACAGACCAACGCCGAGCAGGCCAAGCGGGCCTCGCTGCCTGCTGGAGCGACGGAAGGCGGGTGCCCGAACGTCCCCGTGGTTCCGACGGTGACCATCTCCCCGAGCCCGCAGGTGACGATCTCCGGCACTGGCCAGGTGACCATCGCCACGGAGCCGCCGCGCGTGGTCACCGGCTGCGGCACCACGGTCTACCCGTGGCCACCGAAGGTCCCGGTCGCACTGTTCGGCAACTGCGTCCCGACCCCGTACCCGACGCCGACGCCGACGAGTGCGTCCGCTACTCCTGCGCCGACGAGTGCGTCCGCTACTCCTGCGCCGACGAGTGCGTCCCCGTACCCGACGCCGACGCCGACGAGTGCGTCCGCTACTCCTGCGCCGACGAGTGCGTCCGCCACACCGTCGACGTCGGCGGCGACTCCGAGCCCGTCGCCCAGCGTGCCTGTCACCCCGACCCTGATCATCCCGACGGTCTCCACCGGGGGTGGCAATCCGGAACTCACCGTCCCCGCGGGATCCACCCCATCGACGGCGACCGGCACGGTCACCGCCCGACTCACCAACGGCCCCAGTGTGGTCACGGTGACCATCCCTGTCGTCGATCTCGTGACCGTGGCGACGGGCGGCACAGTGCCCTCCGCCACGACCCCCACGGATGACGGCGGTCTGGCCGACACAGGGTCCTCGTGGGCTCCGATGTTCAGTGCCGCTCTGGCACTGCTCGGACTCGCCCTCCTCGTGATCCCGATGCGCCGCCGCGGGTGAATCGGGGGTGTGACGCCTCGGTAGGCTGAGGGCATCCGACTTCCCCCGGTCCCGTCCGTTCACGCATCTGGAGTGCCCGTGGCCCGCGTCATCGTCGACGTCTTTCTCAAGCCGGAGATCCTCGACCCGCAGGGTCGCGCCGTCCAGGGGGCCCTCGGCCGCCTCGGCCTCGACGGGGTCACGGACGTCCGCCAGGGCAAGCAGTTCGTCATCGACCTGGAGGGCGACCTCGCCGGTGACCGTGCCGCGCTCATGGAGAAGCTCGCCGGTGAACTGCTGAGCAACCCGGTCATCGAGGACTTCGACATGCGGGTCGAGGCATGAGAGTCGGGGTCGTCACCTTTCCCGGCACGCTCGACGATCAGGATGCCGCACGCGCGGTGACCATCGCCGGCGGCGAGGCCGTGGCCCTGTGGCACGGCGACGACGACCTCAAGGGCGTCGATGCGGTGGTGCTGCCGGGCGGGTTCTCCTACGGCGACTACCTGCGCTGCGGTGCGATCTCCCGCTTCGCCCCGGTCATGACCTCCCTGGTCCCTGCTGCCGAGGGCGGCCTTCCGGTGCTGGGCATCTGCAACGGATTCCAGGTGCTGTGCGAGTCGCACCTGCTGCCGGGTGCGCTCACCCGCAACGACTCCCTGCACTTCATCTGCCGCGACCAGAAGCTGCGCATCGAGCGCACCGACACGATGTGGACGCGCGACTTCACGGATGGTCAGGAGATCG
>JAUHZW010000205.1 GCA_030425745.1 Actinomycetes bacterium | reverse complement strand
CGACGGGGCGCACATCCGCTGCCTGCTGCTCACGCTGATCCATCGCTACCTGCGGCCTCTGCTGGACGACGGTCGGGTCTACGCTGCGGTTCCGCCGCTGCACCGCATCGAGATCATCAACGCCGGCTCCAAGGCGAACGAGATCGTCTATGCGTACTCCGATGCCGAGATGCACGCGATCGTGAAGGACGCTGAGAAGCGCGGCAAGCGGATCAAGGACCCGGTGCAGCGCTACAAGGGCCTCGGTGAGATGGATGCTGCGCAGCTTCGTGAGACCACCATGGATCCGGCGCACCGCACGCTGCGGCGCATCACCATGGCCGATGCCGAGGGGGCGGAGGGCGTCTTCGACCTGCTGATGGGCAGTGAGGTCGCTCCACGACGCGACTTCATCGTCGAGGGGGCCGCCTCGCTGGATCGCGAGCGCATCGACGTCTAGCGGGGCGACGACTAGCGGGTCGCAGCCGTCACCATCTCCGGATGGTGGTCCAGGCCAGCGGTCTTGCGCAGTCCACGGCCGCCGGTGAGGGCGAGCACGACGAGGAAGACGGCGGCGCCGACGAGCACGATCATGGTGCCGGACGGCACACCCGCGAAGTAGCTGGCGTACATGCCGATGAGGCCGGAGGCGGCGCCGACCACGGTGCTGATCACGAGCATCTTTGAGAAGGAGTCGGTCAGCATGCGGGCGACGACGGCCGGGATCACCAGCATGGCCGCGACCAGCGTCACACCGATGACGGTGAGGGTGGCGAGGATCGCCAGGGACAGCACGACCATGAGGGCGGCCTCGAGTCGGCGGACGTTGACCCCGGACACTTCGGCCACCTGGGGGTCGAAGGTCGTGAACAGCAGGGCCCGGTAGCGGACCAGCACGAAAGCGACCGTCAGGGCGCTGACCACGGCCAGGCCGATGATCTGCTCGGTGCTGATGCCCAGGATGCTGCCGAACAGCGCATTGTCGAAGGCAGGCCCGCTGGTGCCGAACTTCGAGAAGAGCGCCACGCCGAGGGCGAACGAGGCTGTGGTGATGACGCCGATGGCCGCGTCGGCGCCCACGCGTGAGCGCCGGCTGACGGCGTTGATGGCCAGAGCCGACGCGATGCCCCACAGTCCCGCGCCGAGGATGTAGAACTGCGCCGCGAAGAGCTGGACAGCGGCGAATCCACCGAAGATGGAGTGCGACAGGCCATGTCCGATGTAGCTCATGCCCCGCAGGACGATGTACACGCCGATGAGCCCGAGCAGGGCGCCCGACAGTGTGGCGACGAGCAGGCCCTTGGTGAAGAAGGCGTACCCGAGCGGCTCGATCAGGACGTCCATGTCACTCGTCTCCCACCGCTCGCATGACGCGCGCCTCATCGACCACGACCCGCATGCCGAGGTGCTCGAGGACCTCCATGCGCGCACCGAAGGTCTGTTCGAGAACCGAGGGCGTGAGCACCTGCTCGGGGGACCCCTCGCCGACGATGCGATGGTTCACGCACACCAGATGCGGCAGGTGAGCGGCCATGCCGTTGAGGTCATGCGTGGTGAGGATGATGGCCAGGCCGTCCGCGTTGAGGTCGCCGAGCAGGTGGAGCATGTCGTGCCGGGTGGACACGTCGACTCCGCTGGTCGGCTCGTCGAGCAGGAGCAGTTCGGGCTCGCGGAGCAGGGCGCGGGCCAGGAACATCCGCTGCTGCTGGCCTCCACTGAGGTCGCGGATGTGGCGGTGCGCCACGCCCGCGATCCCGAGCCGCTCCAGCACCTCCGCCACCGCGCGACGCTCCGATGGCGTCGTCCGGGGCAGCCAGCGGCGCTGAGGGCGCGACATCAGGACGCATTCCTCGACCGTGATCGGGAAGTTCCAGTCGACGGTCTCCAGCTGCGGCACGTAGGCGACCCGAGCACCCTTGGCGTGCATCGTGGCGCCCTGCATGGGCTCCAGCGTGCCGAGCAGCAGGCGCAGCAGGGTGGTCTTGCCGGCTCCGGAAGGCCCGACGATCCCCGTGAAGTCCCGGGCATGGACCCTGAAGTCCACGTCGCTCAGCACGACATGGTGGTCGTAGCCGGCACGGACACCCTCGAGGCTGACGAGGACGTCAGACCCGAGGCTCGTCGCGTCGTGACTCACCTGTGCAGTCCTCGACTACTGCGGGTAGACCGCGGTGTCCGGGGTGTCGAGGGTGATGTCGAAGGCCTCCAGGTTGGTCGGCTCTCCGCCGAGACCCCTGATCATCGTGGCGTAGTTGTAGCGCATGAGGCCCAGCCACGAGTGCTCGTCGTCGCCGGGGGCTCCGGGCAGGTCGTCGTCGCGCAGGGACTCCTCGTAACGCACGCCGGCAGCGCTTCCGATCTCCTCCAGCACGGCGGAGGGGAAGACCTCGGAGCCGAAGATCGTCGGAACGCCCTCGGCCTTCACCTGCTCGATGAGGGCCGCGACCTCGGCTGGGGCCGGATCGTCGAAACTGTCCGGCTGGACGGCACCGATGACCTGCCAGCCGTAGTTGTCGGCGAAGTAGGCGTAGGCGTCGTGGTACGTCAGCAGCTTGAGGTTGCCCTCCGGCACCGAGGTCTGATCGGCGCGCACAGCATCGGAGAGCTCCTGGGCCTTGGCCTCGAACGCTGCGAAATTGGCCGCATACTCATCGGCATTGTCCGGGTCGAGCTCGGAGAGCTGGTCTCGGACGACGGCCGCGTAGGCGACGGCGTAGCCCGGATCCGTCCACAGGTGCGGGTTGGGCTTGCCCTCCTCCTCCGGGAAGGAGAAGTCGAAGATGTAGTCCTCCTCGGGAAGGACCGTCGTGCCGATCTCGACGAGGCGGCCCTCGGGCTTCATGTTCGCCTCGGCCAGCTCGATCGTCGGATCCTCGAGCTTCAGGCCGTTCACGAAGACGATGTCGGCATCGGACAGCAGCTCGGCGACTCGGGGCTCCGGCTCGAAGGTGTGGCTGTTGGTGCCCTCGGGGACGATGCCCTCGATGGTGACGTTGTCGCCTGCGACGGCCGCGGCGATCGAGGTGATGGGGGAGACCGTCGTCGCGACGAGCAGGCCGTCGGAGCCTGCCGCGGACGTGTCCTCCGACGATGAGCATGCCGTCAGGCCCGCGAGGGCCAGGGCTGCGGTGGGAAGGGCGACAAGGGTGGCGCGCATGCGGCGCGTTGCGAATGTGGTCACACGATGACCCTAGGGCTGGAGCGCGCTAACTGCAAATGCTTTGCAGGTACATCGGGTGAGCAGAAGGGCATGCTCGGCCCGGCAGGACAGGGGGTGGTCGGCGCGCGGTCCCCGATGGCGGAACGTATTGTCTGAGCATGGCCCTGACGAGAACTGCAGACCCCCGGAAGTTCCCCACGGCGACGTTCGCCGACGTCCTCGGCGGCAACGCTGACTACGCCGCGTCCTACGCGTCAGCAGAACTCACCGGTTGGGCGCGCAAGGGACTGGCGGTGATCACCTGCATGGACTCGCGCATCGACCCGCTGGCCGTCCTCGGCCTCGAACCCGGCGATGTGAAGATCCTGCGCAACGCCGGCGCTCGCGTGACCGATGACGTCCTGCGCACACTGATTCTCGCGACGTACCTGCTCGGTGTGGATCGGGTCCTCGTCATGCCCCACACCCAGTGCAAGATGGCCAGCGGCGAGGAGGATGACATCCACCAGGCCATCTGGGACGAGGCCGGCATCGACACCCGAAGCGTGGAGATCCGCACGGTGGTGGATCAGGCGGGGGCGCTGCTCACCGACGTGACGCGCATCCGGTCGTACCCGCTGCTGCCGAAGGACCTCGTCGTCGGCGGAGCCATCCTCAATCTGACGACGGGCCGACTCGAACCACAGGACGTGTAGCAGCCGCCCGAGTTGCCGACGGCCCCCGGGACGGCAAGGATCATCGGGTGAGCCTCGGCGGAAAGGAGATCAAGCGCGCCAAACTGCGCTTCGGTCTCCTCACACTCGCCGTATCGCTGCTCGTCTTCCTCATTCTGCTGCTCACCACACTGTCGAACTCGCTCATCTCC
>JAUHZW010000204.1 GCA_030425745.1 Actinomycetes bacterium | reverse complement strand
ACAACCTGTTGATGAATCACACGGTTGTGACTACTACATCTAGGGGTAGAAACGTAGACCGTCCACCACGGTTTGGCAAGGGGAACGGCGCGACACGCCGCACGGTCGGCGTGTCGCGGTCAGGCCGCGCTCAGGACGAGGTCGACGACGGTGTCGGGGATGCACTCGGCGTGGGCGACGACATCGGGGGCGACGACACCGGGGGCACCGTGGGCGCCGGGGGCGTCGTGGCCGACGTGGGCGTCGCGACGGGAGTCGAGGCCTCCTGCGCTCGCGCACGGTCGACCTTCTCCGCCCGTGCGTTGAGTGCCTTGGTCAACTCCCGGCCGCGAAGGCGGTAACCCCGGGTGCCGTAGTGGATGCCGTCGAAGCGCCCGGCCTTCGCCTCGCGTGCGATCCGCTCCCACGGCACCACGGTGACGTTCGGACGCTTCTTGGCGACCCGGCGGATCATGCCGTTGAACCAGTCGGCCCGGCGCATCGAGAAGTCGCTGTAGGCGATGTCGAGATCGACCCAGAGCACCTGGCGCTTCTTGCCCAGGCGATCGAGCATGGTGTTCACCCGGCGTTCGGTGGTTGCGGGATCGACCCACGAGATGTCGTTGGTGCCCAGGGCCACGATGACGTACTCGGGCACCTGGTCAAGCTTCTTGGCTCGGGCCAACTGGTCCAGACCCCAGTCCAACCTCTTGGAGCCCCAGCAGCGGAATGTCGGGGTCCAGCCGCTCTTGCGGAGCCTGCGATCCATCACCTCCCGCGACTCGCGGGTGAGCGAGTCGCCGATGACCAGGACTCGCCGGCCGTCACCGGGCAAGCCCTCCGCGGGCTTCCCGGGCCACACGGGCCGAGGGCAGGCATCCCACGGCGGGTTCTTGGGCCATGCCTTGTCGACGATGTCGGGCGGATAGGTCGGCATCACGCTGGGCGTGGCGCTCGCCGTGGTCGCCGGACCGGATGTGGCCGTCGCGGGCGGCGTCATGGGCGCAACCGTCGAGGGATCGGCACTCCCTGCTGCGAGCGTGGACGACGCGGGGGCCTCATCTGCGGCCTGACTCGCGGAGGCCGTCACCCAGAAGGGACGGGCGAGAAGCACGCCCCCGGCCACGAGGGCGACCGCCACCAGCAGCGACGGGATCACCCAGCGGGCACGGCGACGGGAACCCCTCGAGCCGGAACGCACAGGTCCAGTATGCGCGAGACGGGATCAGCGGTCGAACGCGGGAACCACCAGCGACTGCCCCGGCACCACCGGGGCTTCCGAGAGGCCGTTGAGCTCACGGATCGAGGTGATCACCTCGCGCGGATCCGAGCCCGGGGCGACCTGCTGGGCGATGCCCCACAGACTCTCCCCCGGCTGGACCACGACGACAGAGGTGGCCGGTGCACCGGTCGCCGACGTCTCGGCGTCGGCCTGCACCGATCCGACGACCATGAGTGCAGCCGCGAAGGGAACGGACAGGACGACCCCGAGGACCATGCGGCCACGACGGGTCAGACGCCACGAACGTTGGTCACGCGATGCCCTGCCTCGGGTGGTTGCGTGTCGGCTGTGCACCGGACGGCCAGCAGTGCGGGGTGCTGCCGAGGCGGCGGGGAAGGGAGCCGCGTAAGCCATGATCGTGCCTCTCTGTTCTCTCGGTCGCGGCGCCCACTCAGATCAGAGTCGAACGTCTGTTCGATCGAACGCCTGTACGATTCTTAGCAGCGGCGGCGCGACACGTCCAGCACATTCGAACATATGTTTGATTCGGCGTGTCGTCCCCGCTACGGTGACGACCGCACGCTGACAGGGGGGTCTGACACTCACCCCGACCAGCACCCGCAGCACTCCCGCAGCACCGCTCCCGAGGAGGACCACCGATGACCGCTCGCCTCACCGAACTGCCCGACGGCCCGGCCGATGAGACCGGCCTGACCCCGCGACAGCAGGCCGTCCTGCGGGTGATCCGCGAGAGCGTCGAGACCCGTGGGTACCCGCCGAGCGTGCGCGAGATCGGCGAGGGTGTCGGGCTCACCAGCCCCAGCAGCGTCGCCCATCAGCTCACGACCCTCGAGAAACTCGGCTACCTCAAGCGTGACCCGCATCGTCCTCGCGCTCTGATGGTCGCCGACCCGCACGAGCTCACGTCCGCCGAGCCATTGTCGACTGAACCACTGTCCGGCGAGCCCACCGCACGCCCCGCCCTGCACGCCGTCGCCGATCCCGTACCCGAACGTCCCGGCATCGACGAGGAGTCCGCCGCCTTCGTCCCGCTCGTCGGACGCATCGCGGCCGGCGGCCCGATCCTGGCCGAGCAGGATGTCGAGGCGGTCTTCCCGCTCCCCCGCGACCTCGTCGGCAACGGCGAGCTGTTCATGCTCAAGGTCGTCGGCGACTCCATGATCGACGCCGCCATCTGCGACGGTGACTGGGTGGTGGTCCGCCAGCAGAACACCGCCGACAACGGCGACATCGTGGCCGCACTGCTCGATGACGAGGCCACCGTCAAGACCTTCAAGCGCCGGGACGGTCATGTGTGGCTCATGCCGCACAACCCGGCCTATGCCCCGATCCTGGGCGATGAGGCCACCATCATGGGCAAGGTGGTCTCCGTCCTGCGACGCCTGTAGCCGAGGCGCACGTCACCCCCGCAGCCCGGGGTGGCATCTTCGTTGGACGAGCCCCATGACGCACCATGGGGGCATGTCTGTTCCGGTACGGCTCCTGCTGCCCGCCCTGGCAGTGGCCCTGCTCGCCGGATGCACCACGGCATCGGCGGAGATGGCCGATTCCTCGAGCGCACCGACCGTGCTCACCACGCCGGCACCACGCCCGTCCTCTCCGGCGACCGCACCGGCAGCCACGCCGGCTGAGACAGCGACGCCCACCCTGAGCGCGAGCCCGGCGTCTCCCGCCACTGTCTCGTCCGCGTCGGCCTCCGCCCCTCTCCTCCTGACCGGAGAGCCCCTGCCGACCCCGGGCTCCGACGTGATCCAGCACGCTCCTGTCGGCTCGTTCGTCCTCGGCGACTCCATCAGCCTGTCCGTTGCCCCGACCCTGTCCCGCCTGGGCTATCCGGTCACCGGTCGGGTGGGCCAGTCCGCCAACTCGGACTTCCTGCGCCAGCACCTCGCCTCCAGCACCGCTCAGGCGGCGCCGGCGTGGGTCATCGTCCTGGGCACGAACAACCGCGGCGACGAGGCTGACATCGCACGCTTGGACGAGTGGCTCGCGACGATCAAGGGGATGCGCAGCGGCCGCCCCCGTCAGCACGTGTACTGGGTCACCCCGCACCGCTCGGACGAGTACAACGGCGGCCTGCGCGACCACGACCTCGATCCCTTCAACGCCGCACTGCAGGCCGCTGCCGACGAGCGCCGCTGGCTGCACGTCCTGGACTACTCGACCCCCGCCGATGAGAATCCCGAGTGGTTCGCGCAGGACGGCGCACGACTCCACCCGGGCGAGGACGGCCAGGCGGCCCTCGCCGCCCTCATCGCCGGACCGGATGCCCCGCTCGCCGATCAGCCTCGGGCGATCACCGAGCTCACATGGCCGACCCCAGAGCCGACCCCAGAGCCCACCACCGAGGAGCCCGCCGAGGGACGTCCGGTCGATCAGGATCTGGAGTTCTCCAACGAGTGAGCCGCTACTGTGCACCGGTGCCGAACGACGACGCCCCGGTGACGTGGCGTGGAGATGCCCTCGGCCCCACGGGACTGGTGTGCGTCGTGGGGGATCGAGGCCCTGCTCGAACGCAGGCGACTCTCGCCATGGCCGGCCGAGCACCGCGCAGCGACGGGGAGCTGACCATCCACGGCCATCCGATCAGCCGGCACGCGGGCCGTCTCCCCCGGGCAGCCCGCCGAGCGAGCGTCGTCACAAGAGCCACCGGTCTGGACGTGATCGATCCCCTCACGACGCTGACCGTGGCGATGCGGGCGATCGCCGGCCGGCCCCTCGATCAGGGTCGTGAGAACGACGCACTCGAACCGCTCGGCCTCGAACCGGCGGCGCACCGCCCGTGGCAC
>JAUHZW010000203.1 GCA_030425745.1 Actinomycetes bacterium | reverse complement strand
ATGACCTCGCCGATCTCATAGCGGTCGCCGAGCATGCGGCGTTCGCCGTCCGTCGTCATGGGGCCATCCTCTCAGGCGTCCGGGGGATCATCCGCGAAGCACCGCCTGGATGACCTTCTTGGCGATGGGCGCTGCCAACTGGTTGCCGCTGACCTCGGGCGCTCCGGCGTCCTCGACCACCACGGCCACGGCGACCTCGGGGGACTGGGCCGGGGCGAACGCGACGAACCAGGCGACGGCCGGGTTGTCATTGCCGGTCTGGGCGGTGCCGGTCTTCCCGGCTACGCGCACGCCGGGGATCTGCGCGTTGCTGCCCGTGCCATTGTCGACGACGTTCACGAGCATCTCCGTCATCTGCACTGCGTCCAGCGGCGTCATCGCCTCGGCGAACTCCGCCGGCTGGTTGGTCTTCAGGATGGCCAGATCCGGCCCGCGGACCTCCTGGACGAGGTACGGGGTCATCAGTGTGCCGTTGTTGCCGACGGCTGCTGCCACCATCGCCATCTCCATGGCGGTGGCGCGCACATCGAACTGGCCGATCGCCGACATTGCGGTCTGCGGCGCATCGGGGTCTTCCGGGAACCGCGATGTCGCCGCACGCAGTGGTATCTCGAAGGATTCGTCGAAGCCCATCAACTGTGCCTGCTGTCGAAGGGCATCTGCGCCCAGTTCGTTGCCCAACCAGGCGAAGGCGGTGTTGCAGGAGATCGCCAGCGCCTGGCGCAGGGTGACGAGGTTGTTCTCCCCGCACGCCTGCCCGTTCCAGTTCCGGATCTTCTTGCTCGAGTTCGGCAGGTTGTAGGCGCGGGGGCCGGGCAGGACGGACTCCGGGGTGAAGCGCCCGCTCGCGAGCGCCGCGGCTGCGGTGACGATCTTGAAGGTCGACCCTGGCGGATTCAGCGAGACGATCGGTCGGTTCAGCAGTGGCTTGGCCGGATCCGCCTCGAGGGCGTTGTAGTAGGCACGGATCTCGTTGGGGTCGTGGCTGGACAGGATGTTGGGATCGAACGACGGCATCTGCACGCTGGCGAGGATGCGCCCGGTCGCCGGCTCGATCGCGACGACGCTGCCCTTCTTGCCCTTCAGTCCGTTGAAGGCGGCCCGCTGTGCGCGGGCGTTGATCGTCGTGGTGACCGCGCCACCGCGCGGGTCACGTCCCGCGAACAGTTGCTCCGCGCGGTCGATGGCGAACAGCTGCGACTTGCCGGTCAGCACCCGGTTCTCGGTGCGCTCGAGACCGGTGGCGCCGTAGATAAGGGAGTAGAAGCCGGTCACTGGTGCGTACATCGGGCCGTTGTCGTACTCGCGCAGGAACTTCAGGGTGTCGCCGGTCTCGACCGACCGGGCCACCGGGTTCGCGCCGACGAGGATGGGGCCGCGCTCGACGTCGTACTCCTCGAGGAGCACGCGCTGGTTGCCCTGCCGGTCTCGGTAGTCGCCCGCGAGCACGACCTGGATCACGGTGACGTTGGCGATCAGTGCGATGAGGAGCACCCCGAGCACGAGGGAGATGCGGCGGATCGGGCGGCTCATGTGCGACGCACCACCTGCGTCAGCGCCTCATCGGGAGACGGGGTGATGACCTCGGGACGGCGGGCTCGGTCGGAGATCCGCAGCAGCAGCGCGACGATGATCCAGTTGGCGATCAGTGACGAGCCGCCGTAGGACAGGAACGGCGTGGTCAGGCCGGTCAGCGGGATCAGCCGCGTGACACCGCCGACGATCACGAACACCTGCAGTGCCAACGTGATCGAGAGGCCGGCAGCCAGCAGCTGCCCGAAGGAGTCACGAACCGAGATCGCCGTGCGCAGGCCACGTTCGATGAGCAGCGCGTACATCAGGAGGATCGCGATCAGCCCGGTGACACCCAGCTCCTCTCCTAGCGCTGCGACGATGAAGTCGGTGTTGGCGAAGGGCACGAGGTTCGGAAAGCCCTGACCCAGACCGGCGCCGAGGATGCCGCCGTTCGCCAGCCCGTACAGGGACTGCACGATCTGATAACCCTGATCGCTCGCGTACGGCCAGGGGTCCAGCCACACCATGACACGCAGACGCACGTGGCCGAACATGTAGTACGCGGCGACAGCGCCGGCGAGGAACAGCAGGCCACCGATGATCAGCCACGAGCGCCGCTGCGTGGCGATGTACAGCATCGCGACGAACAGCCCGAAGAACAGAAGCGACGTGCCGAGGTCACGCTGGAAGATCAGCACGCCGAGGGAGACCAGCCACGCGACGACCAGTGGCCCGAGGTCCTTCAGCCGGGGCAGGCCCAGACCCAGCACCTTGGTGCGCACCAGGGCCAGAGAGTCGCGCTTCTCGACCAGGTAGCCGGCGAAGAAGATCGTCAGCAGGATCTTCGCGATCTCCGCGGGCTGGAAGGAGAACCCGAGGACGCGGATCCACAGGGTCGCTCCGTTGACCGTCGTGCCGATGAGTGGCGCCAGGGGTAGGACGAGCAGGATCAGGCCGAGGAGTCCGAAGGTGTACGTGTAGCGCTGCAGGATGCGGTGGTCGCGCAGCAGCATCAGCACGGAGACGAACAGGATCACCGCCACTGCGAACCATGTCAGCTGCGAGTACACCTCGGGGGTGGGCAGCGGGTTGCCGTTGAGCTCGGCACGACGTGCTGCGGCGACATCGAGCCGGTAGATCATCACCAGGCCGAGGATCGTGAGCAGCGTTGCGATGGGCAGCAGGATCGGATCGGCGTAGCGCGCCCGGAACCGCACCACCAGGTGTGCGACGAGGGACAGCACGCCGACGACACCGGCCGTGACCCACAGGCCGGTGTCCGGCTCGCGGCCGATGGCCCAGCCGACCTGCAGGGTGCCGAGGATCCCGATGCCCCACGCGAAGACCAGCAGCAGCAGCTCCACATTGCGGCGGCTCGGCTGGCGCGTGGCCTCGGTCGCGGGTGCGGGTGCGCCGGCCACGGCGGTCACTGGACCGATCCCGGGCAGCCGGAGGGTGGGAACACGTTCTGGCACTCGGCGGCGCGGACCTCGAGCTCGGCGAGGATCCGCTGCGCGTCGGTCTCATCGGCCGCCGGGATGCCCTTGCTGGCGAGCTCCTGGTCGAAGTACGGCAGCAGGCCTACCTGCAGCCCGGAGTCCTCGGTCATCGTCGACAGGGAGTAGCCGAGCAGCGTTCCCTGCACGCCACGGTAGATCGCAACGGTGCCGGTGCCGGCACTGCCGTTCACGGCGACGTACCACTGGGTGGCCAGCCACGACGAGGCCACAGCGAAGGCCACGCCAAGGACCACGACAGCGGCAACCACGGCGCCGGCGATCCCGAGTCCTATCCGCGTGCGTCGTCGCCTGCGTGCCCGCCGTTCGGCCTCGGCCGCTGCCGTTCGGCGCGCTTCCTCGGCGGCCGGCACCACGATGTCGGCATCGATGAGTGGCTGCGGTGCGGTGGGCGGGCCGCCATCGAACGGCTCGGGGGCATCGGGGCGGTCAGGGTCGGGTTGGGCGTCGTCCGGGAAGCGCACCCCGGGCAGTCGCAGGCGCACGCGCGGCTCGCCGGCGGCGCCGACGACGACCGGCAGGAAGTCACTGTGCACCGGATCGTCGGGATCGACATCGGGCACCTCGACGATGTCGGCCATGACGACGGTGACGTTGTCCGGCGCGCCCCGCTCGAGGGCGAGGTCGACGAGCCGGGTGACGGAGCCGGCGAGGTCGCCATCACGGACGAGGGCAGCGATCTCATCGTCGCGGACGACACCGGAGAGCCCGTCGGTGCACAGCATGTAGCGGTCGCCGGCCCGGGCCTCGCGGATGGATAGATCCGCCTCGACCGGGTTGAGGCCATCGAGCGCCCGCATGAGCAGGGACCGGCGCGGATGGACGCTCGCCTCCTCCTCGGTGATGCGCCCGGAGTCGACGAGTGTCTGCACGTAGGTGTGATCGTGCGTGAGTTGCGTCAGCTCGTCATCGCGCATCAGGTAAGCGCGTGAGTCGCCGACGTGCACGATGGCCATGCGCTCGCCGAGCCAATACAGGCCAGTGACGGTGGTG
>JAUHZW010000202.1 GCA_030425745.1 Actinomycetes bacterium | reverse complement strand
GGAACCAGCTGATCGTCACGTTGCGCCGGGTCATCGCATCGACCTGCGCGACGGTCTCGGTGATCGTCTCGCGCGTCGGCGGCCAGTCGAACCACCAGCCGCCATCAGGACTCAGGTGCGCGGTGGGCTCACCGTCGGTGACCACCATGACGATGCGCTGTGAGCGAGGGTGCCGGTCAAGGAACTTCCCCGCGAGCATCAGGGCGTGCTGCAGATTGGTGCCCTGAATCTCGCTGGCCTCCAGGTTCGGAATCTCCATCGGGTCGACCACCCGCGCCATGTTCGCGAAGCCGATGACCTGCAGGGCATCGAGCGGATAGGCGGTCGCGGTGAGTGAGTGGAGAGCGAGGGCCATGGTCTTCGCGGCGCTCCAGGTGTCGTTCATGACCATGGAGAAGGACTGGTCGACGAGCAGAGCGACAGCAGCCCGGGACACCGCCTCGGTCTCAGCGACCTCGAAGTCCTCCGGGTCGAGGGCGGACCCGCCACCGCCGGCGAGACGGCGGCGCGTCGCGTTCTGCACCGTGCGAACGACGTCGATGGCCTCCTCATCACCGAACCGCCATGCACGATGGGTTCCCGTGGGTTCGCCGGCCGCCCCGGTTCGATGGCGCGCATGGCTGCCGCGCTCCTGGCCATCGATCTGGTCGAAGACCTCCTTGAGGGCCGATCTCCCGATGCGCCGAACCGCCTTCGGGCTCAGCCGCAGGGTGTCGCCGTCACTGGTCAGGAAGCCCTGCTCCTCGAGTTCGCGCTGCATCTGCTGCATCGCCTCGAGGTCATCGCGGGCTCCTCGTCCGAGGGCACGTTCCAGGGCGTCGGCATCGATCTGGTCGAGGTCGGCCATCGCATCGGCGTCGGACATCTGCGAGGCCAAGGCCTCCAGGTCGGCCATCTCGGCGAGGGCTCGGGTCGCGTCAGGCAGGCCGAGTGGCTCATCACCGGTCAGTCCGGGACCACGCCCGCGCCCGAACTCCGGGCGCATGGCCCGCAGGTTCTCCTGCAGTCGGGCCATCTGCTCCTGCAGCCCCATGTCCGACAATGCCTGCCCCATGGCCGCGGCCAGCTCGGCTCGCTGCTCGGGGGTCATCGACTCGAGCATGCGCTGCATCGCCGCCGACTGGCGCGCCATCTCGTCGATGAACTCGTCGAGGGTGTCCGGGGCATCGGGAAAGAAGTCCCGGTGCTTGTCGAGGAACTCCTGGTAATCCTCCTGCGTGGCATCTCCCTGCCGGTGCTTCTCGAGCAGGTCGTTGAGGTCGTTCATCATCTCGGCCATCGCGGCCTGGGTCGCAGGGTCCGAGAGGTTCTCGACGGACTTGCTCAGCCCGGCGAACTGCTGGTCGATCACGTCACGACGCAGGCGCTCCTGCATCTGGCGGTAGATCTCGCTCGCCTCGTCCGATCGCCACGGGTAGTCCTTCAACTCCTGCATGGCGCGCGGGACGTCGTCGGGCAGGGCGTCGAGCATCATCTCCGCGAAGCGGGCATCGTCTGAAGGATCGGGGAACAGCGCCCGACGCTCGGTGTCGAGGGCGTTCGACAGCATCTCCCGCAAGTCGCTGAGCAGGCCGTCCATGCTCCCGGACTCGCGCAGTGCGCGGTGCCGTTCGCGCATCTGCCGCATCATGTCCGACAGCCCGCGGCGAGCCTGCGAACCGGAGCGAAGGAGGTCGCGCAGGGCATCGCGAACGGACTGACCCTCGAGGATGCGTCGGCCGAGATCATCGACTGCTGCAGCCGCATCCGGGCGCCCCGCGAGCGGATCCGGGCCGCCACGGAACCGTCCGTAGCGCCCGCGTCGGTAGCCGCGCCGGTCGGTCACTCGTCGAGCTCACCGTCGTCGTTGGTGCCGGGGGCGACAGACTGATTGGTGCCGTAGCTGACCGTCGCGCCGTCATCGTCCTTGTCGATGCGACGGGTGAGCCACAGCCCCTCGGCCGCGAACTCGATGACGGATGCGGCGAGGCCAGCCGACTCGGCCATACCCGGCTCGACGTGCGAGACGACCGCCCCCAGGCCCTCGACCGGGCCGATGGCCTGCAGGATGCCGGCGGCGCTGGTGACGTCAGAGGTCTCGAGGGTGTTGCCCTCGTCGAACCACGCCACCAGGTGAGTGAGGAAGGGGCGCGCCTGGCTGCCGCCGAGGTGCTCGCGCCACGAGTCGGCGATGGCACGACGGGCGAGCAGCACCAGGGTCTCGTCCTCGTACCCCTCCTCCGTCATGTCGAACTCAACCTTGCCGCGCAGCGAGGGGACGATGTCGGTGAGGTCACCCACGCGCGCCACCGGCTCGTCGTCCCCGGTGATGGCCGCACGACGCAGCGCCGCGCCGGAGAGCTCCTCGACGCAGGCGATGGAGAAGCGAGCGGAGACACCACTGCGGTGGTCGATCGCCGGGGACTCGCGCACGTCGCGCGTGAACCGCGCGACGGCGTCGAGCAGGTGCCGCGGGATGACGGCCCGGATCTGCGCCTCCTGCTCGAGCAGTTCGATCTCCAGGTCGAGGCCGAGCGGATAGTGCGTGCGGATCTCCGCACCGAAGCGGTCCTTGAGCGGGGTGATGATGCGCCCGCGGTTGGTGTAGTCCTCAGGGTTTGCGCTGGCGACGATCATCATGTCCAGCGGCAGTCGCAGGTTGTAGCCGCGGACCTGAATGTCGCGCTCCTCGAGCACGTTGAGCAGGGCGACCTGGATGCGCTCGACGAGGTCCGGGAGCTCGTTGAGGGCGAAGATCCCGCGGTTGGTGCGCGGCACCAGGCCGTAGTGGATGGTCTCGGGATCACCGAGGCTGCGTCCCTCCGCCACCTTGACCGGGTCGACGTCGCCGACGAGATCGCCGACCGAGGTGTCGGGGGTCGCGAGCTTCTCGCCATACCTCTCGCTGCGGTGGCGCCACGCGATCGGGACGTCGTCGCCGAGTTCTGCCACGCGACGCCGGCAGGCCGCGCACACGGGTGCCGTCGGCTCGTCGTTGATCTCGCACCCCTCGATGTAGGGCATCCACTCGTCGAGCAGGCCCACGAGCGAACGGATGAGGCGGGTCTTGCCCTGACCGCGCTCGCCAAGGAGCACGAAGTCGTGGCCGGCGAGAATCGCGCGCTCGACCTGCGGGCCCACAGTGTCCTCGAAACCGACGATGCCCGGGAGGGTGGTCTTGCCGTCCCGGAGACGCTGGAGCAGGTTCTCCTGCAGTTCCTCCTTGACCGTGCGCGGCCGGTAGCCGGCAGAGAGAAGGTCGCGACGGGTGCGGGGCAGGTCGGCCGGGGGTGCGGGGGCGAAGGTAGTCACCCGCTGACGGTACGTCGCCGCGGGAGCCGGCGCGAGCGGGGGCGCAGAGAGATCTCCGAACATCCCCAACATGATCAGGTCCTCTATCCCTAGGGTTTCGACATGTCACGTCGCCTACGCACCCGCCGCGCCGCCTTGCTCGTCGCCACTGCCGCCGCAGGAGCCCTCGCTCTTGGGGCCGTGGCCGTACCGGTCGCCGGCTCCGTCCTCAGCGGAGGGGACGCCTCAGCCATCACGGTGCGCAAGGACGTCAAGGACCTCACGCCGCAGGAGAAAAAGGTCTTCGTCAACGCCATCAAGAAGGCGAAGGTGACCCCCGATCCTGACCACCCCGGTCTGACCTACTACGACGTGTTCGTGCAGTGGCACCGCAACGCCTTCCTGTGCAAGAACGCGTGGCAGCAGGACGGCAACTACGCCGGCGCCGCCCACAATTCCCCCACCTTCCTCCCGTGGCACCGCGAGTACTTGCAGCGGTATGAGGACATGCTGCGGACGGTCAGCGGCGACGACTCCCTCGCCCTGCCCTACTGGGACTGGACGGACCCGGATTCAACGGCGGCCGTCTTCGCGCCCGACTTCATGGGTGGCAACGGCGACCCCGCGCAGGACCACGCCGTGGTCGACGGACCTTTCCGCAAGGGGCAGTGGGAGATCACCATCCAGGACCCCGCCTCCGTGCTTGCCGACGTGACTGCTCCCAAGGACTTCATCGTCCGCAACTTCGGCACCTACTTCGAC
>JAUHZW010000201.1 GCA_030425745.1 Actinomycetes bacterium | reverse complement strand
AGACCCTCGCCCGACTGGTCGAGCAGTGGTCGATCGTCGCCGATCTCGCCCTGAGTGATCTCGTGCTGTGGGTGCCGACCTGGAACGAGGCCGGCCTTGTCGCGGTCGCGCAGGTGCGGCCGAACACGGCTCCCACCGCGGTGCCGGTGGATGCCATCGGAACCTTCGCGCCGCGCGGACGGCACCGTGAGCTCGACCAGGCCATGGCTTATGGCCGGCCGATCGCCGTGCGTGACGTCCAGCGCTCGGGTGTCCCGACCGGGGTCGAGGCCTATCCGGTGAGCCGCGACGGCCGGGTGATCGCAGTGATCGCGCGACACCCGGCGGCGGCTCCGCGCGTCGCCGGGCGGCTCGAGGAGATCTACCTCGCCTCGGCCGACGATCTGCTGGCGATGATCGTCGACGGTCGCTTCCCTTACGAGGGCACCGAGGACGACACCGGCCTGGCCCCCCGCGTCGGCGACGGGCTGGTGCGGCTCGATGCCTCCGGAGTGGTGGAGTACGCCAGCCCGAATGCGCTGACCGCGATGCGCCGGCTGGGCCTTGCCCGTGACCTCCTGGGCTCGTCGTTCGCGCAGGTGGCGGTTCGGCTGTCGCATCGGCCGGGGCCGGTCGACACGTCGCTCAGCGCCGTTGCGGGCGGACGATCCGCCGGCGGAGCCGACATCGAGAACCGATCAGCCATCGTCCTCCTGCGCGGCTATCCGCTGATCCGCAAGGGTGAGCGCGTCGGGGCGCTGGTGTTCTGCCGCGATGTCACCGACCTGCGTCGCCGCGAGCGCGCACTGCTGAACAAGGACGCGACGATCCGGGAGATCCACCATCGGGTGAAGAACAACCTGCAGACCGTGGCGGCGATGCTGCGGCTGCAGGCTCGACGGGCGTCGAGCGGGGAGGCGAAGGAGGCGCTCGCGGAGGCCGAGCTCCGGGTCGCGGCCATCGCGATCGTGCACGAGTCGCTGTCCGCGGAGTCGGGGGAGTACGTCGACTTCGATGACATCGCCGACCGGATCATCGGGCTCATCCGCGACCTCGCACCGGCGCATGTGCCGGAAGGGGCGGATGCTCCGCGCCTG
This sequence comes from Actinomycetes bacterium, assembly GCA_030425745.1. GTDB lineage: Bacteria > Actinomycetota > Actinomycetes > S36-B12 > S36-B12 > UBA10649. The sequence goes on along the minus strand of JAUHZW010000201.1, from coordinate 3,007 downwards.
ATGCGCGAGGGCGGCTGGGGGTCGTTGTCCTCGGATCTCGCCACTCCGTTGGCCATGGCGGTGTCCGAGCTGCTCCACAACGCGGTGGAGCATGCTGCCCCGCGCACGGTCACGGTCGAGTTGGGGCGTGAGGGCGATCAGCTGGTGCTGGTGGTCCGCGATGACGGACGCGGCCTGCCGCCGGACTTCACGATGGAGCAGGCGGGGCTGGGGCTGAGCATCGTCACGTCACTCGTGACCGGAGACCTGCTCGGGGAATGCGACATCACCCCCGCCGAGGGCGGGGGTACTCAGGTGAGGATCGCGGTGCCGGGGGAGTCCTGAGGAGCGTTCGGGTCAGGCGTTGCTGCGGGCCCGCATGCGGGCGTTGCGACGCTTGAGGGCGCGGCGCTCGTCCTCGCTCAGACCGCCCCAGACGCCGGCATCCTGGCCGCTCTCGAGGGCCCACTTGAGGCATTCGTCGACCACGCTGCAGCGACGGCAGACGGCCTTGGCCTCTTCGATCTGGATCAAGGCAGGTCCGGTGTTGCCGATGGGGAAGAACAACTCCGGATCTTCGTCACGGCAGGCAGCCTCATGGCGCCAGTCCATGCGTATCACTCCACTATGCGAGGGCACCGGGGTCTCCAGTGCTCGTGATTGCTTTCACGAGGCTGGCGCAACCGGACGTTCCCGGGGGTCTCCCGGTAAGGACCTGGAGGAAGGCTGCCAGCCATCGATCGGCATCGGGCCCGTATAGGGTCGCAGACGGACCCGGTCCCCACAAGGGGAACGGCCACTTTTCGACCGCAAGAACCTGTCGATTAGGTCACAGAATGGTCACAGCGGCCGGTTATGTCCGAAAAATTCATCCGATAATCGGAATGACGGCGTATGCAGGCCCTTGGCAGGCCACCCCACTGAACTCAGCAGACCACGCGTAACGCGTCGTGGTGCGCTGTGAACCAGACCTCCCGGACCGGGCCAATGCCCTCCCCGTCGATCTGGAACGACACCGGCCGCGACCCGGTGATGCGGAAGGCGTCGCGGTCGTGCCAGGTGACCAGCCCGCCCCGGGCATCCCGAGTGCCCCGGTTGCGGATCATCCGCGTGGCGGCGACCAGCGCGGTGGGCACATGCATGCGCCGGAGGGCGAACAGGTCGAGCCCGGTCTCGAAGGAGGCCTCCGGGCAGGGATTGATCGGACGGGCGCCGAGGAAGGTCCACGGGGAGGTGTTCTGCACGAAGGCGAAGAACCCGCCGTCGATGACCCCGCCCGAGGACTCCTCGCTCGGCCACGTCGTGGGTGCCCCCGTCTCGGACTCGTCCGTGATGGTGAGCGCGGGGTCCTTGCGGTCGGTGTTCCGGAAGAAGGCATTGAGCGTCGTGGAGAGGTACCGCAGTGGCGTGGCTGAGCGCCCGGCAGCGCGGTGCCGCTCCATCGCCTCGATGATCTCCGCGTCGATGCCGACACCGGCGTTGGCGAGGAACCAGTGGTCGCCCGCCTCGGTGGCGCCGTGCGCCTCCCAGCGGGCACGCCCCAAGCCGATCGTCCGCGAGACACCGTCGCGGAGCTGCTCCAGCAGCAAGCCCGTCGCCTCGACGGCGTCGTTGGGAATGCCCAGAGATCGGGCCACGACATTCGCGCTGCCGCCCGGCACCGGTGCGAGCATCGGCACATCCGGGCCCGGACCGTCGTCCAGCATCCCGTTGACGACCTCGTTGATGACGCCGTCACCTCCGAGGGTGACGACGACGTCCATACTCTCCGCCCGGGCACGCTCCCCGAGGGATCGGCCGTGGCCGCGATGCGTGGTGAAGGTGACATCCAGGTCGATGTCGGCGGAGAACGCATGCACGATGACATCGACGACGCGGGACGATGTGGTCGTCGCGCGGGGGTTCACCACGAGCAGGCCACGCACGGCACGACTCTATCTGCGGGCGCCCGCCCCCAACGCGGCCGCTACGTTGGTCCCGTGTCCCGCCCGTCCATGATCGTCACGCTCGCCGCGCTCGCCCTCGTCGAGGGCCTGTTCCTCATCGGCTACGCGGTGTACGACGTCATCGAGGCCTTCCGCACCGGCATCACGGGGCCGGCCGAGGTGTCGAACCCCGCCGCGCTTCTCGGCCTGATCGCCATCACCGCGATCTTCGGTGCAGGGCTCGTCTGGATCTCCTGGGGCTGGTGGAACGGTCGCTCCTGGGCGCGCTCACCGTTCGTCTTCGCTCAGCTCATCATCGGGTTCATCGGGTACGAGCTGTCCCAGTCCACGGATGACGGGCCCCGCACCATCGGCCAGGTGGCCATGGTCGTCGCCGTCGTGGCCATCGTCATGAGCTTCCTGCCGTCGGTGCGCCGGGTGCTGGCGGCCGATGATGCCCCCGCCGAGGGGGAGTAGAACGCCATCTCGTTCGCGAGTGGTCAGTTGTCGGGGTGCTGGAGGGCCCGAAGACCCCGACAGGTGACCACTCGCGGAGAGTGGTGGGGGCCGCTCGGAGGCAGCACTCCATCGGATGCAGAAGTGGTTCTGGTTGACGGGACCGTCGGCCCAGTCTTCGGGCAGGGGTGCTCCGGAATCGATGGTGTCCGTCGGGTGCGCCGGGTCCCCGGGATGGCAATCCCACTGTCCGGAAAACCGGACACCGCGCTGCCTCACGGGGCGATGCGCGTGATCGATATCGGGCTCCCTCGGATCGAGGGCATAGTAGAGACGTGACGTCGGTGCTGGTGGTGGAGGACGACGCGTTCGTCCGCGCGACGATCACGACCGCGCTGCGCTTCCACGATTTCGATGTCGTGGCCAGTGTCGGGACGGCGGTCGAGGCGATTGAGGCGTTCCGCGCCCATGAGCCTGATGCGGCTCTGCTGGACCTTGATCTCGGGGGCGGCCCCACGGGTGCGGACCTGGCCGTGGGGATGCGGCGGATCGATCCCGACATCGGGATCGTCTTCCTCACCTCCTTCGAGGATCCTCGACTTCTCGACACGCGCCTGTCTGCGATGCCGGAGCGCTGCGGCTACGTC